>JAUYHR010000013.1 GCA_030689875.1 Nanobdellota archaeon | reverse complement strand
CCCCGAACTTTTACTATTTTTATATTGTCTAAATTAAGATTTTCTGATTTATTTTCCCCCCTAATTTGTTTCACTGCTTCAATAATTATTTCAGCAAGTTTTTCTTTTGAATCCTCTGCGCATTTTCCGGTCATAGCAGTCATTGCAATTTGTTTTAAAAGCTCCTGATTATCCTGAGAATTATCAACTTTAAATGCAATTTCTTTTAAAATTTCCTGGGCTTTTTCAGCGGCAATTTTATATCCTTTAATAATCACAGTCGGATGAATTTTCATATCTAAAAGTTTTTCCGCGTTTTCCAATAATTTCCCTGCAATCATAACCGCGCTTGTTGTGCCGTCGCCAATTTCAGATTCTTGGGTTCTGGCGACTTCTGCAACCATTTTCGCGGCAGGATGTTCAATCTGCATTTCATTTAAAATAGTTACGCCGTCGTTGGTTACAGTAATTTCATTCGTCGGAGAAACAAGCATTTTATCCATTCCTTTCGGCCCCAAAGTAGTCTTAACAACTTCTGCAACCATTTTTGCGGCGGCAATATTATTTCTCTGCGCGTCTTTTCCCATGATTCTCTGGATATCTTCCGGCATTAAAATTACTGGTTTGTTTGACATTTTCTGGTATAAAAATTATTATTTATTTTAATTTCTAAATTTTTATAATAAGATATGGTCTTCGCAATCTCTTCCAGATCATATTTCGTTGGAAGATAATGACCCGCGTCGCCATTCTTAAATGGGCGGATAAAACAAGATTTTATTTTTTTCTTATTTAGTTTATCCCTAATTTTAAATGCCAGAGTATATTTATCCTCATCTTTAATTTCTTTCATTCTATAACCAGAAATCCCAAAGGCAAAATATTCCTTATAATTTTTATAAATCCCTATTTCAGCTTTTTTCATATAAACTTTTCAGATTTAAAATATTTAAACATTATTATGCTCAAAAGATTAGGTTTTAGCAAGATTTATAATCTTCAATGATTTAATAAAATTATGAAAAACGAGATTACTGTAGCAGATATAATGACCAGAAACCCTCTAACTGTCAGTCCGGAAACAAGTCTGTTTGATTGCGCTAAAAAAATGCTTAAAAATAAAATAGGGGCTTTATTAATTGTTGATAAAAATAAAAAATTATTGGGATATATTGCTCAAAAAGAAATACTCTGGACAATAATAAAAAAACCAAAAGATCTTCAAAAGATAAAAGCAATAGATATTTCTGCAAAAAAATTAACAACGATTCCCCCAAGACTAACAATCAAAGAGGCAATCAAAAGAATGAAAAAATATAAAAGATTGCCCGTAGTTCAAAAAGGAGAACTTATTGGATTACTTTCAGCAAAAGATATTTTAAATTTTAATCCGGAACTTTATCCAGAATTTGAAGAATTATCAAAAATAAGAGAAGAGTCTGAAAAATTAAAAAGATTAAAAGGACAAAAGTCCAGAGAAGGAATTTGTGAAGAATGCGGAAATTATAGTATTTTAAATTCTGATAAAGGAGTATTTATTTGCGAAGAGTGTTTAGCAAAATAGAATTTTAATTAAACTAAAGAAGCTAAACAGAAGAGAGAGGTTTTTGGGAAGTATAATTCTCTGTTAATTCCGTTATAAACGGATCTAAATCGCTAAAAGATATAGCTAATTTGTTTTTTATTTTTAGAGCCATAGAAATAAGGGATAGAACATTTTCATAAGATCTTGATTTTTTAGAGAGCTCTCTAAAAGATTGAATTAAATCGGAATCTTCGGGGTTTATCTCGGATTTACTCTTTTTTTGCACTAATAAATCTTCAACATAATTTTTTATCATTTTTCTAATCTGCTTGCTTGAATGAGTTCCTGGAAAATGCTGATGAGAACGTATTAATTTCGGCACATAATTCAAAAGAGATTTTAATTCTTTTTTAGCTTCTTTTGTCCACGGCCAGGATTGTATCATATAATCAGGCTTAATAATTGAAGCAAGTTTCCAAGCAGGACTTGATTTTTCTTCGGGATAAACAGTAACGTAATCTACCATCTCTACTTTTGAAAGTAAAAGAGCCCGATTATAAGAGCTATTTATTGGTTTTTGAGGTCCTTTACGATATTTTACTCTTGCATCATTAGCAACATTTACAAATAAACTCCCGGAATATTTTTCTTTAATTTTATTTAAGAAAATAGCATGTCCTAAATGAAGTATGTCAAAGATTCCATAAGTTAACACAATTTTATTTCCTTTCTCTCTTTCTTTTTTTACAATATCTTCTAAACTTCCTGCATAATCTTTCATACCGCTATACTTCTCATACTGAATGTATTCTCCCATGTTTTTCTAACTCATCAGGTATATAAAAGTCTTTCTATGATTAACTTTATAGTTACGAAAGTAAATTTAAAGAATTTTCTAAAGATAAAATTTTAAAAAGTAGATTTAAATTAATCTTAAAAAATTATAGAGCTGTTCTTTTAGTCAAATACTTTTTATTATGCAATCTCTTCGTCAGCGTAACACTCAGTTATTATATATAATTCCTCGTTTTCATAAGTGGCATGCCAATAACACTCTTGATTAGGAATAGGAATAAAATACTCTCTTCCTTCCTCTAATTGAGTAGAAAACAGTTCATCAATTATTAATTCTTCGTCATCAGTAAAATCAATATAACGATTATTTAAGACTTCATTCCCTACATTGCCGGGAGAAATAAATAATTCTTCTATTTCTAAACCTTCACAGCCAAAATTTCCTTCAATAATCTCATCTCCGTTTTCATCTATTGGCGGAAGAGATTGTTCACATACAGGACATGACCCCCCACAATCAACATCTGTTTCATCTTGATTTTTAACACCGTCGCTGCAAGTAGCAGGTTGAGGGGTAAAAATTTTACAAAGAAAACCGCATTTTTTCGGTATCAAATCAATCTGTTGATTATCTTGGGTGATAACACTTCCACTTGTTTTTGATTTTCCGTCAAATAAATCACCCAACCAAGAAGCGCTGACAATTGACATGCTTAATAAAAATATAAATGCAAAACTTATTATCACCAGACTTTTTTTCATTTTAATATTAAAGAAAAGAGATTTATAAATATTTGTTTAAGGAGTTATAATTTTTTAAACTTTAAATCCATTGTAAAAAGGTTTATATAGTTGATGTATAGTTAACTATATATGGCGCAAACAACAATTCTTTTAGATAAGAAAATTGTTAAACTTTTAAAAGAAACAAAGGAGTATCCCAGAGAAACATATAATGAATTATTAAGAAAGATGATAAAAACCTTTCTTGAAACAAAAAAAAGAAGCCAATATGACGAGTTTTTGCATAAAATACAACAGCCAAAAATGCAGGAATTATGGAATAATAAAGAAGACGAGGTTTGGGAGAATGCATAAATTAGGAGAAGTTATCCTTGCAGAGATTCAATTTGCAAATTTTCCAGAGATTAAAACTCGACCAGCAGTGGTTCTATTTGAAGAATATGGAAATATTGTTGTAGCTGGAATAACGAGCAACATAAAAATGGACGGAATTTCATTGACAAAAAAGGAAGGAGTTATAAAAGAGAGTGTGATTAAACTGAATTATATATTTACAATTTCTGAAAAAATGATTAAAAAAGTTCTTTTTTCTTTGTCAAATGAAAAGAAAAAAATTATTATAAATGAATTTATTAAGAAGCTATCAGAATATTAATTATTATTAAAATTATAAAAATAATAAAATATATTCTATTAAAAAGAAATTTCTAAGGGGTTATAGTTGTCTCGATACTGCCGATACCGCCAACTGCTGTTAATTCTGGAGATCGTAGTTTGTTTGTAACACATTTTCCATTTAAACAACCTGTCCCTAATGGACAATCTAACTTATTTGAATTTAATCTGCCGTCCTTATCACAATAATATTCTACAACAGTCTTTCCACTACCTACAGGATTGCCGTCTGCATCAATGCAATAGTCTTGATTAGTTGTCTTACCATCAGATGTTTGTCCCGCAACAAGCAAGTTTTGCCCGCTATCACTATCTGTGCATGATGTTCCGGAATCTCTATTTCCTAAAAAGACTAAATAGAGATAATCTTGGTTTTTCAGTATTAGTAACAGTCCTTCCACTTCGTACACTTGGTATATAACATGTTGCTATATTTGGATCAGCGGCTGCAACTACCGTCCATCTCGTTGTCAAAAAATAATTTCTTGTAACTACTGCTGGTGTTCTTTCTTCAGTCGCAACGCCCAAAACAGCATCATCACTTGAATCTAAAAATACTCCAGAACAAGTACATATTTCTATTGGAAACCCCCACTGATCAAGTTCTCCGGCATCCTTACAATCCCAACCACACCCGCCAGCCGTACAAGAACTTTCTCCGCCACAATAACCGCAATCTGGTTCTAAACCTACATCAGGAACACAACCTTTTACAGCAGAAACAATCGGCAGGCTTAATAAAATTATAAAAGAAAATAAAAGTATTAAGCTTACAAAAATTACCAAACTCTTTCGCTTGACATTTTTGGAAAGCGATTGAGAATTTTCAATTCTCTTTTTCATGAAGACATTAGAGAAAAGAGGTTTATAAATATTTTGATGTTTTTGAAAACTAAGAAAATCAAAAAAACGTCTTAATTAAAAAATAATAACAAATTCGTAAGATTTAAATATCTCTGAATATTCATTCAACTATGAAAAATTCACTGACAAATATCTTAAAAAATAAAAAAAGTTTAGTAAATTTTGCAGCGGGAATAGCTCTTTCCTTATCTTTAGCAAATTATGGTTTTGCTCAAAATCGTTCAATAAACTTTGAAAAAGAAAATTTTGAAAATATTAAAAAAAAGGCAGAAAAAGAAAATAAATTAATTTTTATGGATTGTTATACAACTTGGTGCGGACCTTGCAAAGCAATGGATAAAAATGTTTTTACTAATGATTCTGTTGCTGACTTTTATAATAAAAATTTCTTAAATGTAAAAATAAATATGGAATCTGAAGAAGGGAAAAAAATAGGCAAATCATTCCATATAGATTTTTATCCAACATTTTTGTATATTAATGAAAAAGAAAAATTAATTCACAAAGGGGTTGGAGGGTTTTCCACGAGAATGTTTGTTAATTTAGGAGAAGAAGCATTAAACCCGGAAACACAACTTGCAACCTTTAATGAAAAATATGAAAAAGGCAATAGAGACGGCAAATTTATATATGAATATTTAAAAAAATTAGGCAGTGCAGATATTGACTATAAAAATATTTCAGAAGATTATTTCAAAACACAAAAAGAAGAAGACCTTACTTCAAGAATTAATTGGGATATTCTTTTTATTGATCCGGAAAATGTAAATATAGATTCTAAAGCTTTTAATTATTTAATAAAAAATAAAAATAAATTTGATGAAATTTATACTGCAGATTCTGTTGATAATAAACTTTTTAATGCATACTATGATGATCTTAATAATATTTTAAATGAAAAATCATTTAATGATTCTATTTATCAGGAATGGAAAAATAAAATAAAAAAACAGAATTTTTCAAAGACTGAAGAAGTTTTGCTTTTAACAGACTTGAAATATAATGAGAAAATGAAAAATTGGGAGGCATATGCTTCCAGTGCAGTTTTGTTAAGTGCCTTGCCAGATGATTTATTGCAAAGGTATTTGCAATTAGAAGCCTCTAACGGGTATCCCAGCGAAATACGATTAAATAATCTTGCTTGGTCATTTTTTAATCATGTGAAAGACAAAAACCTTTTAGAAAAAGCATTGAATTGGGCAGAAAATTCATTAAAAATAGCAGATAAAACTTATAACAATAACACATATGCCTGCCTTCTTTATGTCTTGGGGGATACCACAAAAGCAATGCAAATTGAAGAAAAAGCAATTAAATTAGCAAAAGAAAGCAGTAGTGAAAAAGTTGCAGAGAGATATTCTAATACCCTTAAAAAAATGAAAGCAGGTGAAAAATTATATTAAATTAATTCTGATAAAAAATTTAAGTCAATTTAATTTTATAAATGAATTAACCAAATTTCTAAAATTTTACCCCTTAGTTAAATATTTAAAACATAGATTATAATTATTCAATAGATAAAATGACAGAAAAAAATCAAATCTTCTCAAGCAAAATGAAATATGACGGAATATTTTCTTTTTCAGGATTCTACAAATTTTGTTATGACTATCTTACAGAAGAATTTGGTTTTTATGTCGCTGAATTAAAATACTCGGAAAAAATAACGGGGGATGCAAAGGAAATTAAAATAGAATGGGAAGGAGAAAAAAAGATTACAGACTATTTTAAATATGTCGTCAAAGTAGATTTTAATATTATAGGATTAAAAAATGTTGAAGTTCAAAGAGAAGGAAAAAAAATACAGACTAATAAAGGATTGATTGAAATCAGCATGAAAGGAATTCTTGTAAGCGATTACGAAGGCAAATACAACACAAGCCCGGCTTTAAGATTTTTCAGAGGAGTTTATGAAAAATGGATAATCCCCTCGACAATAGAGCAAATTGAAGACAAATTAGTTTCGCACTGCGATGGATTTTTGGGAGAAGCAAAAGCGTATCTGGACTTGGAAGGGAAAAGATAAAAATGGATAAACCATACAGGAATAATTTAACTTTTCATTAATTTGTCTTCCAAACGCTGAAACTAAAATTCAAATTGAAGACAAATTAGTTTCGCACTGCGACGGATTTGTGGGAGACGAGCAAGTTCACGAGATAATATTTGCGAAGCGAAAAGTAAGTGACCGAGTGAGCTTGGGAGACGAGCGACTTTGCGAGAGTAAATTTGATTTATTACGAGCGGGATCGGGAGACGAGCGACTTTGCGAGATATTATCGCGAAGCTAAATTTGAAAAGTCCGAGTGGGGTCGCGAGCCACAAAAGCTTATTTGGATTTGGAAGGGAAGAGGTGAAAAATTTAGGGAATTATGGATTAGCAAAAAAAGACTTTTCGGAATTTTTAGTATTTAAAAAAACAAATATTTATAAATCCCTTTTCTCTGATTAATAAATGAAAAAGAGCTTGATTGTTTTTAGTGTAATTATATTATTAATTAGTATGAGTTTTGTTTTTGCAATAGAGATTACTGGTGATGCCGTTACAGGGACACAAGATAGCAGTGTAAGAGTAAAAACATCAGTTTCTGCTGATGATGGTTGGGAATGTGATTCAGATAGCGATTGTCAAGATACTAGAGAATGTTCTGACCATAAATGTGTGTTGAAGTCTGGGACAGTTTCTGCTGATTCTACAACGACTTTTAGAGAAAGAGTAAGTTTAAGAGAAGGTTCAAGACTTGGAACAAGTTCAGTATGGAAAGAAGTTGATGCTTTAGGCGGTGGAAAATGTTTTATTCGAACACAAAGTACTGAATCAGGGTTATCTAGACTCTTTAGAAGAGGATAGTTTTAAGCGTATTTCTTTAAATTGAGATTTTTTAATATTCTACCTAAACAGCTTTTTTGATATTAACTTTGCAAAGCCAAGGATTTAGAAACCTTTATATATGTTAAATCTACCATAATATTATGTTAAAAAGAACATATAGCAAAATGAACATTAAACAAAAAATATTAAAATTTTTGATTGAAAATAAGGAAAAAACTTTTAGCATGCGCGCATTATCAAAAATCTTGAAAATTGATTATAAACTTTTATATATTAACCTTCAAAAACTGGAAAAAGATAAGTCAATAGAAGTAGAAAATTTAAAAAATCAGAAGAGATGCAGTTTTAAAGATAACTTTAATGAAGATGTTTTTATTGTTGAAAATGAAAGAAGAAATAACATTTTAAAGAAAAAAGAATTTAAAGCCATTTATGAAAAGTTAAAAGTGTTAAACAAACAATTTATTCTTATTTTATTTGGAAGTCATGTAAAAGGAACTGCTACTAAGCATTCTGATATAGATCTTCTTTTAATTTCTCATGAAGGTGATGCAAGAAAGATACAAGAAAAACTTGAAATCTTGCCGTTAAATATTCATTTAACCCCCATAACTTATGAATCATTTATTGATATGCTCAAAACTAAAGAGCAGACAGTAGTCAGCGAAGCGCTTAAAAAGAAAATTATATTCATCGGAATAGAGGATTATTACAGATTAATTCAAAATGCTAAATGAAAAGAGAATCAAGGAAGCTGAATCGGGAGTTAAATCTTACTTATCTGAAGGACTACTTAAAAAAGAATCGTTCAATAACATTGTTTTTAATGTTTTGATGAATAATTCAAATGAAAGCATTGAAACAGCGACTTTTCTTTCAAATAACAATAAATCAAATCTCTGGATAATTGTAACAAGTTATTATTCGATGTTCTATATTGCTAATGCTGTTTTATATAAATTAGGCTATAAAGTTGGTGAAAAAATTTCGCATAAAGTCACAAGCGATGATTTAGTTGTTTATGTCAGGAATAAACTCAAAGATAACCTTATAGAAAACTATGAAGAGATAAAAGAAGAGGCCTTGCTTATTGCTAAAAATAAAGCAGAAAATTTACTGGAAGATTTTGACTCTGAAAGGAAAAAAAGAGGATTTATTCAATATCAAACTAAGAAAATCAAAAAACGTCTTAATTAAAAAATAATAACAAATCCGTAAGATTTAAATATATCTGAATATTACTTCAACTATGAAAAAATCACTGACAAATATTTTAAAAAATAAAAAAAATCTAAAAAATCTTATAGCGGGAATAGCACTTTCTTTCTCTTTAACAAACTCAGGTTTTTCCCAGAATCGTTCAATAAACTTTGAAAAAGAAAGTTTTGAAAATATTAAAAAAGAGGCAAAAAAATCAAACAAAATTATTTTTGTAGATTGCTATACAACCTGGTGCGGTCCATGCAAGTGGATGGATAAAAATGTTTTTACTAATGACAGCGTAGCCGATTTTTATAATAAAAATTTTATAAATGCTAAATTTAATATGGAATCTGATTCGGGAAAAATAGTATGGAGCTCATATACGATAAATAGTTATCCAACATTTTTGTATATTAATGGAGAAGGAGAATTAATTCATAGAGCAAGTGGCGCATCTAATCCGGAAAATTTTATTAATTTAGGGGAAGATGCATTAAATCCGGAAACCCAACTTGCAACATTCAATGAAAAATACGAAAAAGGCAATAGAGATGGCGGATTTATATATGAATATCTGAAAAAATTAGACAAGACAGATATAGATTATAAAGATATTTTTAAAGATTATTTCAAAACACAAAAGGAAGAAGACCTTACTTCAAGAATTAACTGGAATATACT
The DNA here is from genome assembly GCA_030689875.1 of Nanobdellota archaeon. GTDB lineage: Archaea > Nanobdellota > Nanobdellia > Pacearchaeales > GW2011-AR1 > JWKY01. The sequence goes on along the minus strand of JAUYHR010000013.1, from coordinate 13,189 downwards.
TTTTGTTAATGAAAGGAATACAGATATAAATTCTGAAACTTTCAATTACTTAATAAAAAATAAAATTAAATTCGATGAAATTTACACTCCGGATTCTGTAGATGAAAAAATTTTTAATGCATACTTTTCTGATTTTAATAATTTTTTACGTAAAAAATCATTTAATGATTCTATTTATGATATTTGGAAAAATAAAATAAAAGAACAGAATTTTTCAAAAGTTGAAGAAGTTTTGCTTGAGGCAGACTTGCAATATAATAAGAAAATAAAAAACTGGGAAGCATATTCATCTAATGCATCGCTCTTGGTAGAAACTTCTAAAAGATATAACAATGAAAGAAAGCTAAATACTCTTGCTTGGACATTTTTTCAGAATGTAAAAGAAAAAAACCATTTGGAAAAAGCATTGAGTTGGGCAGAAAAATCCGTGAAAATGGCAGATAAAGCATATAATAATGATACCTATGCCTGTCTTCTTTATGTTTTGGGAGACACTGCAAAAGCGATACAAATTGAAGAGAGAGTAGTCAAATTAGCAAAAGAAACAAATCACAGCCAAGAAATTATAGAAAAAATTAGTAAAAGATTAGAAAAAATGAAAAATGGTGAAAAATTAGATTAAATACTAAATTTTAATCTCTAATAATATTTAGATTAACTCTTTTTATAATTCAGAATTTATCTGCTTCCAAGACCAAGACGACCAAGGAATCCAGTACTTTGTGTTCGAATAAAACATTTTCCACCTGGAGGATTAGCTCTATCCACTTCTTCCCATCCAGCAGTTAAACTTGAACCTCTTGCTAAACTTTTTCTTATCCCCGTTGTTGAAGTTGATACGCATATTCCATTCAACAGCTTCTTACCTAGAGGACAGCCAGAAACTGAAGTTCTTGTTTGTATTTTTTCACTTACAGTAGTGGACTTCACACATACATGATCCGAACATGTATCCGAACATCCCTCACACTGTTGACAATCACTATCTGAATCACATTCCCAATCCTCAGCACTAGAAACTGAAGTTCGAATAGCAGTTCTAGTTCCTCCCTCAACAGCATCCCCAGTAATCTCAGCAAAAACAAAACTCATACTAACTAATAATATAATTACACTAAAAACAATCAAGCTCTTTTTCATGAAGGTATTAGAGAATATTAGTTTATAAATATTTTGATGAGAAAGATTATATCTTATATTAATTTTATAATAGTAACAATCAAAAGATTTAAATATCTCTTAATATTATTGCAAGGATGATAAAAAGAACATTAGCAGGCATTTTATTAGCAGGAAGCTTGGGTTTTAATAGCTGTCAGAATTATGAAAAATCAAAAACAATTCAAGAAACACAAAATTCATCGGAAGACACTCTCCTTAAAACAGCTGGAAATTTTTATTATAAAGGAAATTATGCCCTGGCAAAAGAAAATTATTCTGAATTTTTGGAAATTAAAAAAAATTTAAAAGATAGACTAGGAATTGCAGACGGATTTAATAATCTTGGAAATGTGTCTTTAGAACAGGGAAATTATAATAAAGCAGTTGAATATTATACAAATGCGCTAAAAATTTATGATAAATTATCAGATTCTGTAAGTATATCTCAAACATATAATAATCTTGGATTAGTTTTTGCTGAACAAAGAAAATTTGAAAAAGCGTTAGAATATTTTGATAAAAGTCTTGATATACAAAAAAAACTTAATGATAGTTTAGAGATTTCTAAAGTATTAAATAATATCGGCATAATTTTTGATAAACAAAATAAAAATGAGCTGGCGCTTATACATTATTTCAACTCACTTAAAATTGCTAATAAAATTAATAATAAAGACCAAGAAGCTCTTTGTTATAATAATATTGCAGTTATTTATAATAAGGAAGGAGATTTGGACAAAGCTTTTGAATATTATCAAAAAAGTTTACAATTAAATAAAGAATTAGATAATAAAAGAGATTTAACCTTAAATTTAATGAACATTGGGGACATTTATAGAAAAAAAAATAATTCTTTTCAGGCATTAAAAAATTTAGAAAGCTCTCTTAATATTGCAAAAGAAATCAATAACCCGGATTTACTAAAAGACATTTATCTGACTTTTTCGGAAACGTATAAAGCAAAAGGAGATTTTGCCAGCGCTTTAAAATATCATGAAAAATTTTCCCAGTTAAAAGACACTCTCTTAAATGAAAAAAGTTTAAAACAGGTTGCTGAGCTTGAAACAATTTATGAAACAGAAAAAAAAGAAAACGAAAATAAAAAAATCATTGCATAAACAAATATTCAATATTTAAAAAAAACATAACTAATCCTGCTTTCTTATCTTGTTCTCTCAAATAATCCAAATCTTGATGTTGGCGATTTTTGTATATAACAGGTTGTACCATCAATAGCTAAAACTGGAGACCAATCTATTCCCGGAGAAGAAACTCTGCTAAATCGTGATAAACTTCTTCTTATAGGACTTGTTTCTGCAGTTGTTCTTGTTCCTGTTGTTAAAGTTGAAGTACCGGAAACAGCATCAGAAGAACCGTCATTAACCTCTAATCTAATATCTGTAGTGCTTGTTGCTCTCTGAACATCCCCAGTAATCTCTATTGCAGAAACAAAACTCATACTAATTAAAAATATAGCAATACTAAAAATAATTAAACTTTTTTTAACAACCATCTTTTTCTTAAAACAATTAGAGAAATATACTTTATAAATATTTTGATGATTGAAAATTGCAAAAGCAAACGAAATCAATTATCACTTAATCATTACAACAAAACAAAAGGTTTAAATAATTAGAAATATAATCTTCATTATGAAGAAAACACTCTCAACAATTTTATTAGGAGCAGGTTTGTTTGCAGGAAGTTTAATCTATTCAGGATGCAATAAAAATAGCCAAGACCATCAAGAAAAACTAAAAACAGAGCAAAATACAGAAACTATAAGAGTTGATTTTTTAAATGATTTTGCATATAAAACCTGGCAGGAAAATTCTAAAAAAGCTTTTGAGATTTTAGATTCAGCTCAAAAATCAGCAGAATTCCTGAATTATGAAAAAGGAATTACAGATGCTTTAATCAGAAGAGGAGTAATCCATTATTTTCAGGGAGATTATGAGTCTGCCAAAGAAAATTATTCAAAATATTTAGAGATTAAAAAAAATATCAAAGATTCTCTTGGAATGGGAAAAGCATATAATAATCTTGGCGCGATTTCTAATGCACAAGGAAGAAATGAAGAAGCAGTTCAGTATTATATAAAATATTTAAAAATTTGTGAAAAATTACAAGATAGTATTGGAATAGCGCAAGCATATAATAATATTGGTCAGGTTTTTGATAAACAAAATAAAAATGAAATAGCTTTAGAATATTTTGATAAAAGCTTAGATATTAAAAAAAATCTTAATGACTCCCTCGGAATTTCTCAAACACTAAATAATATTGCACTAATTTTTGATAAACAAAATAAAAATGAGCTGGCACTTATACATTATTTCAACTCACTCAAAATTGCAAATAAAATTAAGAATAAATCTCAAGAAGCAAGTTGTTATAATAATATTGCAGTTATTTATAATAAAGAAGGAGATTTAGATAAAGCTTTTGAATATTATCAAAAAAGTTTAAAGATTGGAGAAGAGCTTGGAGATAAGGAAGGTTTGATATTAGACTTCATATTCAAAAACTCTTTTTATTTTAACTCTAACTTTAAATTTTCTAAATTCTTTTAAAAATAAATTCAATTGTTCTGTTGAAATGGAGATTACATTAGAACCAAGTTTAATTCCATTATAAATTTCCAACAGCCCCTTATATTTTTTTCCATAATGAGAATATCCGGATAATTTTTTATTTAACATGACTCTCTTTGAATTATTTTTTATTGCATTCCAGCATAAAATAACCTTATTCTTTCCATCTTCTAATTTAGGGGAATATTTTCCATAAAGAATAATTGAACTGCCGAGCATAGTATCTTTTAATTTCCATTGGTTTAATTTCCCAACAAGAACATTAATGTCATTTTTTATATCAAGAAGCATCCAATAATTTTTAAATTTTATAGAATTAAAAAATTTATCTTTTATTTCTAAAATATTTTTTTCAATTGTTTTTTTTTCTCCAAAAATATCTATAAAAATATCTACATCGCTTTTTTTGGTTTCTTCTCCTCTTGCAGTTGATCCAAATAAAATTATCTCCTTAATTTTCTCTTTTTCTTTTAAATTTTGCATTAAAAAAGATGCAAAATCCATAGCGTAGCTTATTAATTCCATTTTAAACCTTTTGATTCAAATAAATTTTTTAATTCATTAAAATATTCTAAAGCAGTTTTAATTTCAGAAACAGGTCTTTTCTTGCCATAACAGAGGATATTTCGTTTTTCTTCTATCTTGCATAATAAATCAATTATTTTATTTTTATCCTGAAAATCAAACTTCAATTTTTCATTGGCAATTTTTTGAGAACTAAACCAAGAATGCTTTAAAATAGAGCTGGGATGAAGCAAGTTTTCTTTATGCAAGAAGACTTCGAACATTTCGACGCCTGCAACAGAAGTATTAAAACCTATATTTCTCTGTCTGTCTTGGATGTCTTTTTGAATACTTTCTTCAATTACCTCTAAACTTTCATTAATATTTCTTAAATGGTCTTCAATTTTCATAACAAAATTAACTTTTTAATATATTTAAGTCTTTTGTTTCAATTGTAACTACAATTTAGTTTCAAATGTAACTATTATATCTCTGCCCTTAAAATTTATGAAACAGAAAAAAACAAATATTTATAAATCCCTTTTCTTTAGAATTAATATGAAAAAGAGTTTAATTTTTGGGATGATTTTAATTAGTGTCATATTAATAACTTCTTATTTTATTAGTGCTGAGATTACTGGGGATATTGTTGGCTTACAAGATTCTACTCGTATAAGAAATTCAGTTTCTAGTGCTGATTCTTCTTCAACTTTAACAGAAAGAACAAGAACCGGAACAACCTTTTTCGCAAGGGGTGATACTTTAACAAGAAGGAGTTTAGCAGTAAGTTCAAGATGGACTTTAGCAACGCAAATGAATGGAGAACCTTGTTGGGTGCCATCATCAGGAACTAGTTCTGTTGATCCATCATCCCCAAGTCTTTCTGCACCAATCTCAAAATTTAACTTATTTAAAAGACAGGTATAGAAAGCAGTTTTAGTTCTCTAAATTGAGAATTTTTTTATTTTGGAATTGCTCGCTTCGCTCGAATCTATTTATATTCTATCACAGACAACTTTTTTATCTTAATCTTTTCATACATGTTTTAATTATATAATGATAACTAATCCAAAAGATTTAAATATCTCTAAATGTTCTTGTAATTATGAAAAAAACACTGACAAAAATTTTAATCGGAACAAGTTTAATTGGCAATTTATTATTTAATTCTTCTTGTAATTATGAAAAACCTCAGACAAAAATAACACAAGAAAAAAATTCTGAATTTGCAAAAATTGATTCAATAAATAATTATGCATACGAATTAAGAAACAAAGACCCAACAAAAGCTCTTTCAGTTTTGGATTCAATTCAAAAAGTAGCGGAAAAAATAGATTATGAAAAGGGGCATTCAGGAGCTTTGGTTCGAAAAGGCAACATTAACCAAAACTTGGGAAATTACGAGCTGGCAAAAAAAGATTTTTCAAAATTTTTAGAAATTAAAAAAGAAGAAAAGGATAGTTTAGGAATTGCAGACGGACTTTATAGTCTTGGCATGGTTTTTGCGGCTCAAGGAAATTATAATGGTGCTGTAAAAAATTATACAAATGCCTTAAAAATTTATGACAAATTTTCAGACTCTTTATTTATTTCTCAAACATGTAATGGTCTTGGCAGGGTTTTTGATACACAGGGAAAGTATGATCAAGCTTTAGAATATTTTGACAAAAGTTTAGATATTAATAAATCTCTTAAGGATTCTCTTGGAGTTTCTCTGGTTTTAAATAATATTGGCGCAATATTTGATAAACAAAATAAAAATGAACAAGCGCTTATTTTTTATTTCAACTCACTTAAAATTGCTAATAAAATTAACGACGAAGCTCAAAAAGCTTATTGTTATAACAATATTTCTAATGTATATAGAAAAGAAGATAATTTTGGGAAAGCCCTTGAATACCTTCAAGAAAGCGCAAAAATCAATGAAAAAAGAAAGGATAAAAGAAATTTAGCATTAAATTTGCTAAGTATGGGAGAAATTTATTTAAAAAACAAAGATCCTACTGGAGCAATAGAATATCTAAAAAAAGCTGACAATATTTCAAAAGAAATAGGAAATCCTTCTCTTCAAAAAGACATTTATGAAACTTTTTACCAAATATATAAAGAAAAAAAAGATTTTGAAAAGTCCCTTGAATATCATACTCTTTTCTCCCAAACAAAAGATTCTTTATTAAATGAAAAAAGTTACAAGCAAGTTGCAGAACTTTCAACAATTTATGAAACAGAAAAAAAAGAAAAAGAAAATGAATCATTAAGAGATAAAGAACAGCTTCAGGAAACAAAAATTGAAAAGCAGAAAATGGTTAATTATGGAATCGGAGGAATTGCGTTATTGCTTCTTGGAGTGGGATCTTATCTTTACAGAGAAAATAAAATAAAAAAGAAAAGAAATGCTGTTCTGAAAAAACAGAAAAAAGAAATAACTGACAGCATAAGATATGCGAGCAATATTCAGGCATCAACCCTTCCTTCCGACACGGAAATTAAAAGATGTCTTGAGGAGCATTTTGTTTTTTACAAGCCAAAAGATATTGTTTCCGGCGACTTTTACTGGATTGCAGAAAAAAATGGAAAAACATATTTTTCAGCGTCTGACTGCACCGGCCACGGAGTTCCGGGGGCGTTTATGCATATGACTATTAATGCTTTTCTTAACGGCGCAATAAATGAAAAACAAATTGAAAAGCCGGATGAAATTTTTAATGAAGTAAGAAATGATATAATAAATTCATTTAAATCAGTCGGAGAGGCAGGATTGCAAAAAGACGGAATGGACAGCATTCTTTGCTCTTGGGATAAAAAAAGCAACGCTCTTGAGTTTGCGTGCGCAAATAATCCTCTTTATTTAATCAGGGATAATAAATTAGAAGAAATCAAAGGAGATAAAATGTGCGTCGGCTATGGAGATGAATTAAAACCTTTTAAATATAATAAAATAGATTTGCAAAAAAACGATTTGATTTACATTTTAAGCGACGGCTATCAAGACCAGATTGGCGGGCCAAAAAACAAAAGATTCATGAGAAAAAATTTGAAAGAACTTTTGCTCTCAATAAATCAAAAGCCAATGCCCGAGCAAAAAGAAATTCTGGCTAAAACAATTGAAAATTGGATGGCGCATATAAATCCTGAAGACAAAAAATCTTATGAGCAGACAGACGACCTTTGCGTTATTGGTTTGCGAGTCTGAAAATTTTAACAATAATTCACCCACAATTAGTAGTCCCTTAAAAATTACACAAAAGGAATATTTATAAGCTTGTCTTTGTATTTTATAAAATGGGAAAAGGTTTATTGAATAAATTGAAAATTGGTTTAGCAACTTTAGGACTAACAAGCGGAATAAGTTTTGGAGAAATAAAAGCTCAGAAAACCACCGACTATCAAACAAATGATAAAGAGCTTTATGAATTTTATAAACAAAAACAAGAGATTCTTTATATGAATTACTATGAAATGGAAAAAGATATACAAACAAGATATGGGGAAAAAGAAGACAGCATATATGACGTTTACCAAAATTATTATAAGAAAAAAATGGGCGTTGAAGATAAAAACAATTCTTTAGAATTTTTTCTCCCAGACAGTCTTATGAATAGTTTTATGAAAAAAGTAGATAGTCTTAATAAAGTTTTTAATCCTGAAAAAGAGAAAATTTATAATAATTATAAACAAAAAAAGGACAGCATTTCCATCCAGTATAATCAAAAAATCTACAAGGATTATCAAGCAAAAGAAGACAGCGTTTTAGAAAATATACTTGAAGATTTTTTTGGAAAGTACTCCATTCAAGTTGCATATACAAAAAAACTTCATCGAGACGGCAGCAGCACTCCTGATTCAATAGTATTTAAAACTCCTTGGAATTTTCTTGATGCTTTTGATTATAAAAAAGAAAGAGGTCCTAATCCAATTTGGGCTTGGGGAAATAGAGAGTTAGCAAAATGGCTGCAAAGTCTTGGAGAAGAAAAAAGAGATTCACTTAAAAAATCTATTTTAGAAAAAGAAAAAGAAATAGATTGGATGGATCTAGAAAATGCTAGACGAAGAATAGATCCAAATTATCCTCCTCGTGAATCTGTAAATATTCCTGGAACTGATTTATATTATTTTTTAAGCACTTGGGCATTTACAAACGAGGAATTGGAAAAAATGGATAGAATTTACATGGGAAAAACCGACAATGACATAAGTCTTTGGGGAAAGAAAAGAAAGAAAAAAATAATCCCTTTCCCCCGTGAAGATTAATTTTTGGATTATCTAAAATAATTATTTTTCAAAAAGGGCATTATAATAATATGTTGCAATCTCGCTTCTTTTTTGATAGGCTTCACTTAAGGTAATAATTTCCCCTTTGCCAATTCTAAGTGTAAATTTTCCGCTTTTTTCTATATAAACAACAGGATATTCTTTAGAAAAAGACGCAAAATATAATTGCTTTGGCATTAATCCTTCCTCTGCTCCTTTTTCATAAAATTCGGGGTTTGGAATTGATAAAAGCTTTTCCTTTCCATTAATAATTTCAAAACCCACAGGAGTTGTTTTAATTTGTCCTTTTCCAGGTTTGAAGCCGATTCCCTTCACGGGAGATTCAATACTTTCAAAAGCATCTCCATCATCCTCTATCTGAAATACCGGCGAAACCCCTCCTTCAAAAACATTAATTTTACCTTCACTTAATCCTACGTTGCCAGCATCAAGTGTAAAAGAAAAATGTCCATTTTCTCCAACATCAAAACCAGCATAATGCGAATTCTTATTAAAGGTTAATGCAGTGCTTTTTCCATCTCCAAATCTTACAGAATTCATATAAACTTTATCTTCAGATAGAGAAACATAACCCGGATATCCCTTTGATTCTATAATAAAGTTTTCTTCTTTTAAAGCATAACTCCCTGGACGCCCTATACTTTCCAGATCAAAAGGGATTTCTTCATGCCCACTAAACAAAATAAAAGTTTTTCCCAATCCCGCTTCAACATTAATTCCAACATCAGGAAAAGAAATTGTTTCTTTTTCTGGAACAAAAATAAAATATTTATCCGGGGCTTTTTTCAAAATTCCTTTTTCTATATTTATTGATTCTTTGGCTTGATCAAATCCAATTTTTCCTGAAAATCTCTTGAAATTATTTTGAGGATTTCCAAAAATTTTATTAGAAAGCTCATCAGAAATTTCTAGATTTTTCCCTTCAACAATCAAGCCTTCATTTTCAAATTTTTGAAAAAATAATTCACTATTAAAATCTTGTAAAGTGGAATCTTTTGGTAAAATCAATGATCTTTTATCCAAGCTAAAATCTATGTTTCCCTGCATAGCACTAAAAGAAACAACACCAAAATCATAAGTTCCTCCGTCAGCATTTGTTGTAAACTTTGCTTCAGAAATTTCCCCTGTATTCTGATTTAAAAAAATATGCCCTGATTTAATATTTGAAAAAGAATTTCCATTTATCGTAAAATTTGCTCCGGATTCTATAACAGAAATTTTCCCAGACGCTGGATCATATTTTGCTCCTGGAGTTAATTCAAGAGTTATGGTTTTTCCAGTTTCTGAACTAATTTGCAACTTACAATTTTCAAATCCCTCTTTACACGCAATTACATCTCCCTGAATTTCAACATTTTCGCCTTCATAAGAATAATCTTTTGAACTAATTCCTTCAACTTCTGTAAGCTGGGCTGTTAAAAACCCTTGCATAAAAAAACCTGCAATTAAAGACATTAAAGCAATTCCGAAAACTACTTTTGATTTTTTTTCAATAAATTTCATTTTTGTTCTATTGCAAAGACATATTTAAACACTTCTTCACTTTTTTCAAAATATTCTTCTTCATCTATAGCTATGAAAATTATATCGCTCGTTTCTTCGGAATAATGACCGTCTATTAAAATTTGATATTTTTCGCTAACATCAGATAAACAACTAACGCACATTCCCTCTTCTTTCAAATCCTCTGCAACAAACTCCGCAACAGCATCATAAACTATTCCTAATCTCACAGAAATTTCTGAACTGAAATCTTCTAATTTTGATTTGGAATCGCCTTTAATTATTGTCAACGGATAATTTAGCTCAATTAAAACTCTTTCTGGCTCAATAATTACTTCAGGAGGATTCATTTTACTTTTTGTAATCTCATATTCATTTGCGAAAAGCGCGAAGTCTCCAAGACAAATAATTAATTCTCTTGAAACATATTTTGAAATTTCATTTTCAATATTTTCTTTGCTTGGCATTAAATTTTTATTATTTTTTATGTAATAAGGAATTTCTAAAACAGGTGTTGAAAGTTTTGGCGGAAAATAATACCCCCCATTTTCTCCAACTCTAAAAACAACTTTTTCCAATGAATCATCTAAACATTCCTGAACAAAATTTTGAATTTCAGCTGTTTCAGGATTTGTAGGTTTTCCTATTTTCAAATTATCTTTAAATAAAAAAAATAAAACAACAACAGAAATAATTAAAATTGCAATTATTATGAAGATTGTAAGCTGGGCTTTCCTCTTTTTCATATTTAGAACAACAATTCAGCATATATAAAATTAATTATAAAAATCCCAAAAGCAGGATGCTATGTAAAATTAAATATCCATTTTTATTCTTTCTAAATCATTTCCCCTTTTTATATTTCCTCAACAATTCAACAAGCTTCGGATTATTTGGATTTATTGAAAGACTTTTTTCAAATGCAATAATTGCTTCCCTTATTTTTCTCTGCGCAAGATAACAGCTTCCAATTCCCTGCCAGCCCTGCCAGAATTTATTATCGCTCTCAACACATCTCTCAAATTCTTTTAACGCATTTTCATAATCTCTGTGCAAATACAACCAAGCCCCGCTGTTATACCTCTCTCTCAACTCTGCTGATAAAATTTCGGGTCTAACAACTAATTTTTTTAATTCCCCAACTTTAGATTCAAGCGCTTTTTCCGATAAATAAATTGTTCCTTTATCAACAATTTTCTCAAAGAAATTACTTTTTTTTCTCAATAAATTTCTCTTAAGTCTTTCAACTGCTTCAAATTTGTCCTCTCTGCTTTCATATCCCTGAAGATGCTCTTGAAGTTTTATAAATTTCCTGACAGCGAGATAAATTATAAGAAGCAATAATAAAAGTATCCATAAAGAAATAAAAACCACTCCTTTAACTAAATTCTCGTCTATAAATTCTCCTAATGCTGCGCTCTCAATTCCCACAGGTAAAACCCAAATTGGATCGCCTGGAAGGAAACCTACAACACCGACGGGCAAAACCCAAATTGGATCGCCTGGAAGTTGACCTAAAACCCCTACAGGTAAAACATAAGAAATATTAGTTGCATTAAGAATAGTTATATTAATAATTTCAAGTTCAACATCAATATTTTTTATCTGTGTTAAGGTCCTGCTAACCCTAATCTGCCCAGTATAATTTTTAGGAATATCCAAGTCATCAGCAGAAAAAATAGCGCATGATGTTTTGCTCTGCGCAACAGGCACATTAAGAACAGAATTTGTTAAAGTTGTGAAAGGCGGAATTTGTCCTAAAGTGTTTAAAGTGATAGTTATACTAAGTGTTCCGATGCTGGTAACTGTAAAACATTCGGTTTTTGACTCCCCGGGTTTTAAAACAACAAACATTTTTTGCGGATTAACATTAAATCCTGACAATAAATTTATAGGAGTACCTCCGCTGCCTCCAGAAATAGGTGTCGACGTTGATGTTGGAACGGGAATTCCACAAGCAGGGGTCGTCTGCCATTTTAAATAAGGATATGAATAGTCTTCAGCAATTTGCCAAACATTATTAAAATCCCATCCAAGAGTATTATAAGTGTCTTTTTTCTTCATTTGAACAGTAGTATTTGCATATATTCCCGAAACATTTCCGCTGTCTCCTGTATCATTATAATCTCCTCCGTCTACTTCATAATCATAAAAACTAAAATTATAATATGACGGTCCTCCAGCTCCTGTTCCGTCCTGACCAACAAAACCACCAACAACAGTTCCTCCCTTTACAACACCTGCAGAATAAGTATAATTAGTCTTACCTGCGCTTACAGCAAAACCTATTAATCCTCCGCTATTACTGCCCACCCCATCTACATTTCCACAAGAATATGAATTTAAAATATTCCCTGCATTTTCACCGGTTAATCCTCCTACATCTTGATTCCCGCTTACATTAACTGTTGAATAAGAATTATAAATTTTTCCGTTATTATCTCCAACTAACCCTCCAGTCCTTATTGATGCCGCTCCAATAACACTGACATTTCCAACAGAATATGAATTATCAATTACTCCCGTATCTGCTCCATCTACATCATTTACTCCAACAAGCCCTCCAACTCCATTACTAGTAGAATTTAGTTTTACATTAGCATATGAATAATTGATTATCCCATCACTCCACCCTGTAAGTCCTCCGACCCCAACACTTCCCGTCCCAGAAATATTTCCAGTAAAAGAAGAATTATAAATTGTCGGCACATGTTTATTAGCCCAAATATATCCTGCTAATCCCCCTGTGTATTGAGGCGCCCCTCCTCCCCCTCCTTTTGAAGTTACATTCCCTTGAACAGATGAATTTGAAATACTTCCGTTATCATCAAAAGCGCCAACCATCCCCCCAATAGAAACGCCAGTAGCGCTACCACCTCCATTGGATATAGAAATATTCCATAAATGAACTTCATTAATAGTAGTATTAATTGCGTAACCAAATAACCCAATAAATCGTAAAGTACTATTTTTAATATATAAATTAGTTATATTATAATTCTGTCCTTGCAAACTTCCATTAAAAAAAACACTATTAATATCAGTTCCCACAGGAGCAAAACCCGCCCCTCCATTCCAGTTAATAGTATCAGAGCAGTCAATATTATTTACTAGTTTATAATGTGAAGCAAGAGCATCTTTCATTTCCTGAAGCT
>JAUYHR010000103.1 GCA_030689875.1 Nanobdellota archaeon | reverse complement strand
TTTTTGTTTAAATGGCACACTCTAACTTTTTATCGTTTGCCATTTGTTTATTCAGTTTTGTGATGATGGATTGTTATCTCTCCACCAGCTTTTTGAACTTTTTGAATTGCTGATTGAGAAGCTTCTTTCGCTTTTATAATTAACTTATTTCTAACTTCCCCATCTCCAAGAACTTTGTAAGAACTTAAATCTAATTCATAACCTTTAGTTGTTTTTTTTGCAATTCCTTTTTTGATAAATGTAGCTAAACTAGTTTCAATATTACCAAGATTAATTCTATCTCTTTTATCTCTCTTAGTTCCTCTACTTGTAATTCCTTGTTTACCAAAATATTCATTTCCATATAATTTTAAAACTAAAGTTTTTTTCTGGTCAGCTCTTTTACCAGAACCAGCCATACCTATTCCACCTTTATTACCAGATTTTCTTTTATTCTTTCTAGCTCCAGTCCCAGCTGTTCCCATTCCCTTACCATGCATTCTTGAATATTTTTTACGTTTCTTTGTTCTTGTTAGCCCCATTTTACAACATCCTTAAAATTAAATCATTTATTTTTTCTTTATTATTTCCTAAAACTCCCTTACTACTTTCTCCAAAATGTTTTTTTGAATCAATTCCTTTTCTGGGAGGGTGCAATCTGAAAAAAGGTTTTAATTTCCCTTCAACTTTTTTCCCTCTTATTTCAATTAATTTTTTATAGGTCTCGTCGTTAATTTCCCCAAAAGCGACAAAATCTCTTACAACTTTTATCATTCCCAATTGAACATCATTTGGATTTTCAATAACAACACAGCTGTATTTTTTTCCGAGTCTGAGTCTGTTTAAAGTTTCTTTTATTTTATAATCAAGACCAATCTCTCCGGCGATTCTAATTATGCATATCATTTTTTATTCCTATTTGTTTTTTTTAGAGCATCAATGCAAGCTTTAACTAAATTCACAGTTGTTCTTGTTTGTCCGCTAGTTTTGCTGTAAATGTCTTTAATTCCAACCAGCCTTAAAACTTTTTTTAATTCATTTGTCACAACCAATCCAGTTCCTTGGGGGGCAGGAATTAATGTTATTTCAACGCTTCCTGATTTCCCGCTGACTTTAAAAGGAATAGTATGCGGTTCTGAACATTCGCAGTCAAATGCAAAACATTTTCTTGTTATTTTAAAAATATTTAATTTAGCATTAATTTTTGATTTGTCTCTCGCGGGAAGAGTTTCAACTGAATTTCCTTTTCCAATTCCGACGTGGCCATTTTCATCGCCCACAACAGACATAGCGGAAAATTTCAAGACATTTCCCTCTTCAGTTTTTCTTTGCGTTTGTTTCCAGGCGCGCCTTTTTCCTCCGCCAAATTTTCCTTTTGCCTGCCCAATTAATATTAAATCTGTCTTAAGATTTAATAATGCATCTACAATTTCAGGTTCAAGAATTTTCTCGCCTTTATCTAAAATTTCATCTATTTTTTTTATTTTTCCGTCTTTAACTCTTTTTCCCAAGTTTGTTTTCGGATTCCAAGCTTCCATGGAAAATACTTCTTTTTCCCAAGGTTTTCTAAAAGTTTTAGCTTTATCCGGGGCTTTGACATTTTTTTCTATTGTTTTTAGTTCGTTTAGATCTTTTTCATTTAAAACTTCTTCCGGCTTCTCCGCATATTCGTCTTTTTCAAGATTTGTTATTTTGAGTTCAGTCATTTTTCCTTACCAATTTTAGATTTAATTTCATCAAAAAGAATTTTGTTTTTAAGATGTTCGCCTTTTATTCTTGATTCATTTGGGAAATTTTCTTTTTCACATTCTATTTTAATTCCAGAATCAATTAATCCTTTGATAAACGCATAGACTTTTGTTTTGTGAAGCGCTCTTGTCATCCCAAAATCAAGAATTGGTTTTTCCAATTTTTTTAATAAAATTTTTTTCCCAAAAAGATAACCCGTTAAATAAGATGCAGGAATTGATTTAATGCTTTCTTTTTCCGGCCAGCCATATTTTAGCAATTCTTTTGAATCCATCCCGAGGACAATAGTGTCCTGAGCTTCCTTGCTTTTAATATACTGGACAATTAAATATCTATTTGTTTTTCTAAAAATAATTCGGGGCAATCCGCTTTTTAGCAATGCAAATCTTTTTTTGTAGTCTGTTTTATATTCTTTTCTTCTGCGTTTTAAATTTGTCATTTTTTATTTAGCTCCTCAATATATTTTTTAATCTCTTTTTTATTTTTAAACTCGCGATTTTTTATTTTTTTTCTTATTTTTTTAAAATTTTCCCTGCCTATTTGAGGCGCTGCCCTTTCCGCATAACCTCTAAGTTTTCTTGTGATAATTACATATTCTTTTTTTCTTTTATTAACTATTTTCTTTACATTGCCCGTTTTTCTTCTTCCTCTTTTTTCAATTTTTTTTCTTCCTTTAATTTCTTTGACAAGTATTGCCCCGCCGGCAACCAACTCTCTGATGTCTTGTTTTGTAATAGCTTCTTTAATTTCATCTTTTCTTGATTCTACGAATGCAATTCTCCCCTTGCCCACTTTTAAGGTTCTTGCCGCCAATTCTTTTTTATTTCGGAGATTCATTTTTTTTCGCCTCATTTTTTGTATTTAATTTCAAAAATTTTTCAGGATTCATGTTATATATTTCAATTTTCATTTCTTTTGCCTTCTTTGCTATTTCAATTTTTTTTCTTTTTCCGACGCTGCCGATTATTGCAACTTCATTTTTATTTATTTTTTCCAATTCCCTTAGATTATTAATTTTTACGGGTTTTTTATCCATTAATTTATCTCTTGATTTTTTGTTTGATCTATATCCAATACTGACAATTGCCGCTGAGCCCTTTCTTTGCTCTCTCATTTTATTGTGCCTTCCGGTGGGCTTTCTCCAAACTTGCTTTTTCTTTCTTCCTTTTCCTAATTTAACATATCTGCTCCAGGTTCTTCTTAAAAATTTTACCATTTTAAATTTCCCTCCCTGCTTTATTTAAAATATAAATTCCGTCCTGAAAAATTCTTCTGTCTCGCCCCCTTATTTTTGTTACTTTTTCTAAATTTGCTGCAGCCTGCCCCGCAAGTTCTTTGTCTATGGAAAAGATTGTGATTATATCTTTTTCCATTTTAACTTCCACATTTTTCGGGAGTTCAACTTTCCTGTCAACTTTCTCGCCGAGAAAATTTTTAATGGTTGCATTATTTCCTTCAAATTTTACGGTCATGGGGAAATGGCTTGAACATATTTTTAATTTGTATTCAAATTTTTTTTGGACTCCATGAAGCATATTCTTGATGTGGGCAATGGAAGTATTAATTATTCTTTTTTCTTTTTTTGTTGTCTTTTCACAACTAAGAATTATTTTTTTGTCTTTTTTTTCAAAATTAATTTCTCCAAGATTAAATTCTCTGGAATTTTCTCCTTCTTTTCCTTTTAAAGTTAGTTTATTTTCATATATTTCTGCTTCTACTCCTACTGGAATTTCAATTTCGTGTTTCATGTTAATAAAAAAATGCAATTAAGCATCCCCCGATTTTTTATTTGTCAGCTTCTACATGCGTGATTA
>JAUYHR010000102.1 GCA_030689875.1 Nanobdellota archaeon | reverse complement strand
TTTTTGTTTTACCTTTTTAATTTATACCATTTAACATGTTCATAAATACTGCTCCACAGCATTCCTACGCCAAAAGCAAAGATAAGTTCTTCTATAGGGATTCCTAAAAATAAAATTCCCGAGATAACAGAAAGATTCCATGTTTTTTCCACCCATCCTTGAAATAATAGATTAAAAAATAAAAAGAAAATAAAATATAAAATTAAAAAAAGAAATCCTCCAACAAAAACTTTATTTTTTAAATCAGGACGGCATAAAAGATAAATCAAACTGCCGGTAAATAAGGCGAGAATTACAGAATAAATTATATTAAAATTAAAGATTATCTCTGAAAAAACAAAAACAATTAGAGGAGAAAATAAAACAAGCAAATGGAATCTGTGTCTTTTGCTGTGCATTTCATGTTTGCTCATTTTTTTATGTTTTACTTTGAAAATAATTTCATATAAAATTGACGCAATTCCCCCCATAGAAAATGCAAAAATTAAACTTTCTATATCAAACCCTGTTTTTGCGGCAAGGTTGAACAAAGAAGGAGGACTCCAATATTCGGGAACAAAAAGAGGTTCTGTTAATCCAAGAGGCATTGTAAATAAACTGACCCAAAACATTTCTTTTTTTGTTTTCTTAAAAAATATAAAAATTATAAGCCAAGCTGCAAACAACATTAATGATGAAATTAACCAAGGATTCATTTTGTTTTAGATTCACAAATGCAATTGTATGCCTGCTTAATAAGAGAAATCGCATAATCAATATCTTTTTGTGATTTAATTACAAAAACTTTATCGAATGTCCAAGCAGGAGTTCTTTGAATTTTTTTTGTTATTTTTTTATTATCTTTAAAATTATTATTTGCCTTTAAATAAATCTCGAGACTTCCTTTTGGAAATTTAATTGTGCAAAAATTACCGAGTTTTGAAATTTGAAATGTCGTCCAATTTGCTCTATGAACTTCTTTAATCTCTAGTGAGATATTGCATATTTTCTTTCTTAATTTCTCAAAGATAATTTTTGAATTTTCATTTAATTTG
>JAUYHR010000101.1 GCA_030689875.1 Nanobdellota archaeon | reverse complement strand
ATTTTGTTTTTCACCATTTTTTATATTTATTTCAAGGAGTATATATTTATAAAACTAACCAATAATCACTATCAACGGCTTTAATCTTGCAACTTTTTTTGAGATTCCCAAATCATGCACAACATTAACAACTTCTTCAATATCTTTGTAAACTTCAGGGGACTCTTCTGCAATTGCCTTGAAACTTCTTGATTTAATTTCAATATTTTTTTTATGAAGTTTTTCTTTTGTTTCTTCTCCTTTTAATTCTCTTATTGCTTTTGACCTTGACATAATTCTTCCGGCCCCGTGAACGCTGCTGCCCCAGCTGATTTCTTCAGATTTTTTTGCGCCGACTAAAACATACGACGCTGTTCCCATTGTTCCCGGAATTAAAACGGGCTGTCCGACTTTTCTGTAAGCTTTTGGAATTTCTTCTCTCCCTGGTCCAAAACTTCTCGTTGCGCCTTTTCTATGAACGCAAACTTCCTTAATTTTTTCATCAACAAAATGTTTTTCAAATTTTGCAATATTGTGACAGACATCATAAACAACTCCTACTTCTGAATTTGGAAAAAGATGCTTCATTTCATCTCTTACCCAGTGAGTTATTAATTGTCTGTTCGCAAAAGCAAAATTAACTGCGCAACACATTGCAGAATAATAATCTTTTCCAAGCTGGCTTTTAATTGGAGCATTAATTAACTGTCTGTCTGGTAAATTTTCAAATCCATATTCGCTTTCCATTTTTTGAATATAATCTGATGCAACCTGATGTCCAAATCCTCTGCTTCCGCAATGAATTAAAATTACTGCCTGATCTTTTTTCAAACCAAATGAACTTGCAGTTTTTTCGTCAAAAATTTCATCAACAAATAAAATTTCTAAAAAATGATTGCCGGCGCCGATTGTTCCCAACTGACCAATTCCTCTTTTAATTGCTCTGTCTGAAATTTTAGATGCGTCGGCTCCTTTAATGCAACCTTCTTCTTCTGTATGCAGATAATCTTCTTTAATGCCATATCCTTTTTCAACTAAATATTGCGCCCCGCCGACCATTAATTTTTTAAATTCTTCTCTTGAAATATTAAAACTGCTTCCTCTGCCGACGCCGGACGGAATTTTTCTGTCCAATGCTTCTAAAATTTCATTTTGTTTATCCCCTTCCTTAGGGGATTTTTTTAAAATATCCTGTTTTGTTAAATTTGTTTTTAAAAGCCTGACGCCACAATTTATATCAAAACCTACGCCCCCGGGACTTATTATTCCAGAATCTAAATCAAATGCAGCGACGCCACCGATGGGGAAGCCGTAGCCCTGATGCGCATCAGCGAGGGCAATTGAAGTGTTTATTATTCCAGGCAAATGCGCAACATTTTTTGCCTGCTCAAGAGTTTTGTCGTTTTTAATATCCTCAAGAATTTTTTCAGAAGCGTAAATTCTTACAGGAACATTCATTTTTCCTTCTTTTGGAATTTCATAAATATTTTCTGAGATTTTTTTTATTTCCATTATGCAAAACTCCTGTTTTGTATCTGAACGAAGTGAAGGGAAATTTTTTTTATTTCCATTAGATTATAATAAATTTTGTTTCTTTAAATCTTTTTCGTTAGAAAAAGTTTTGTCAAAAAATTTCTTATTTTTTGTTCCTGTTTAAATCTTTTTAGTTAAAAAAGTTTAGGCGAAAACTTCTTGTTTCCAGCTTAAATCTTTCTTTTAAACATCTAAAACAACTTGACTGACCCATTTGCCGCCAATTTTTTTTATAAACATTTCGTTATAAGTTATTGCTTTGACATGCTCACTTACATTGTAATTTTTAGCGTCATCTCCTATAACTTCTGCATTTATTTTAAAATTTTTTTTATTTAATTTTAAATTTTTTATTTTGGCTGGAAGAAAATTTTTGCTGTCAATCAAAACCAAAAACTCTTCCAAGAAATTATACATTAAATTTTCCAAATCCCTTCCTTTTGCCTTGATTTTAAATTTCATTTTTTCTGAAATTTTTTTGTCATAAATTATGTTAAATAAAGCTAAAGCAGAATTTTTAAAAACCTCTCCAATTGTTTTTCCAAACGCCTGAAACTTTATGTCTGCTGTATGGGCGAGGAATTTGAATTTCATATAATTATAAAGAATTATATATTTTTAATGTTTTGTGAAAGAGAGAATTAATTCATATATACCCTTTTCTAGGAATATAAACATGCATTTTAATCTGATGCCTCGCTAATTCATCTAATGAAAAATCTTCTTTTGCATGAATAACTATTGATTTTTTTGATTTAATCTCGCAATTTCCTCCACAGGCAAGTATGAATAAATCATCATACTTTCCATCATATTTATTTATCCAATTTTGAATAGGAATATATTTTTTACCAAAGAATGTATTATCTTCATAGACCCATTCTCTATTTAAAATGCCCCCATGTACAAGCAAAATTGCCCTGCTATCAGATGAACGCAATAGTTCCCTAGTTAAAGAATCATCTATATACCTTTCCGGATAAAGGTGATAACTCAATTCTTCCTTAATATTGTCTCCCTTAAATTCATCTCTAAAAGATTTATACTTAAAAGTCTCAGCTCTTGACTTATCAGCAAATAAAGTTACTTTTGTGCCAAATATTTTTCGTTTAAATTTTTTCATAATATAGAATAAATTTGGATATTTATAAATCTTACTCTTTTGTAACTACTTTATAATTACTGACAGATTAAGAATTTCTTCTAAACGATTTCATCTCTCCAACAAAATAATTTTAATTCTTTAGGAATATAATCTTCTCCATTTGTAGTTATCATTACAGATTTAACAAAAATTTCTTTTTTTTGAAGTGTTTCTAAATTACATTCGCTATTGACATTTAAATCACAAATTTTTGCCTCGCACCCTAAATAATCTGGCATTTTTTCTATTGTGTCATTTATTTCCTGACTTAATTCATTGTTAAAAACACTTGTCCTCATATCATCATCCATCTGAATAATTTTTAAAGTCAAAGCTTGGTTTTTGTAGATTTGTTCGCTGATTTTTGGCTTCTGAATTGCGTTGCTGTTTACTACTACGGCTATTATTCCAGCTATCAGCAAAATTGAAACAAACACTTCAATAACTGAAGTCCAACCGCGTTTATTTTTCATTACCATAAAACCACCTTGATATATCCATTTTTTATTTTTGAATCTTCAGCAAAATAAGTTATTGGAATTAATCCAGCAAGAACTTCTGTTGAAGGAATTTCTTTGGAGCTTGTTTTTATTATTGAATTTTCATCAATGTCTAA
>JAUYHR010000179.1 GCA_030689875.1 Nanobdellota archaeon | reverse complement strand
GACAAGTATTTGAAGCAGAACAAAAAAGAGATAAACTAATTTGCAAAGGCAATAAAGAGTTCATAACTAAATTTTTCTCACTTAATGAGGACTTTGAATCCATAAAAAATCATTTGTTAAAAGATAATATTACAAGAATTGCATATCAAAAATATCCAGGAATAAGAATTCTTCAGCAAGATTTATGGGAATGCTTAATCAGTTTTGTTTGCTCTAGCGCTTCAAACATTCCTAAAATAAGAAAAAACATAGAATTATTAAGTAAAAAATTTGGAGAAAAAAACAATTTTCCTAAGCCAGGAAAAATTGATGACTTAAAATTAATTAAAGAATGCAAAACAGGTTTTCGCGCAAAATACATTTACGAAATAAATAAAATAGTTAATCACGCATGGCTTGAAAAAGTAAAAAAATCAAATTATCAAACAGCTAAACAAATGCTCATTGAACTGCCGGGTGTGGGAGAAAAAATAGCAGACTGCGTGTGCTTGTTCGCATTAAGGCATCAAGAAAGTTTCCCAGTTGATGTATGGATAAAAAGAATTGTTGAAAATAATTATTTGAAGAAAACCTCAAATTATAAAGAAATTCAAGAATTTGCACGAAAACGATTCGGCAAATACGCAGGCTACTCGCAACAATATCTTTATCATTGGGGCAGATTAAATAGAAGCATTTAAAAATGAACTGTTGTTCTCACAATAATTAATAAACAAATTTTGGAGGTGAAAAAATGAAAGGAACAGTAAAGTTTTTTGATGCTGCAAAAGGATTCGGATTTATTACTGCAGAAGATAACACTGAAGTTTTCTTACACAGATCTGCATTAGGAGAAGGCGTAACTTTGAACGAAAATGATAAAGTTACATTCGATGTAGAACAAGGAGATAGAGGTCCTAAAGCAGTTAATGTCAAAAAAGAGGAATAAAACTCTTAATTAACCATGTATGGAACAGTACTAGATGCCTAAAATATTGGATTTCAAAAATCTAATATTATGCTTGAATAATTATAGTCCTGGAAATATTTTTATTTTTCTCTTATTTATAAAGAAATAAATTTCATTCTAAGGATAAATTTTAAAAAAACAAAACCATCATGAACACTGAAACAGCTCTCAAACAATTAAAAGCACTA
>JAUYHR010000097.1 GCA_030689875.1 Nanobdellota archaeon | reverse complement strand
GAAACGCTTAAAACCATTAGAAAATTATTTATTTTAAATTATTTATTTTATTTTCCCTATACTGCAAGAAACGCTTAAAACCATTAGAAAATTATTTATTTTATTTATTCTCCGTAGATCACAAGATTGCTCGTCGCTTTGCTCGAGCCCGCACTCGCAATTCATCTTTTAAGTTTGTCTCGTGCAAACTCTCTACTCGAGCTTTACTTTTGAAATGAAATCAAAAATAGCCAAAAGCAAAACTCTCGGACTCGAATTTATTTAGGATATTCGTCTAAACAGTTTTTCTGAATATTAATTAATAATAAATTATAATTTGTTCCTGAGAATATCTAAAATTTTATTTCTATACAAAAACTAATAAATACAATATAAATTAATTAAATATAATCAATATAATATATATAATATATAATATATAATTTTTTATAATAAATAAAAAAACAAAAAACAACAAAATTCCTTTAAAAACCTTTCCAGACGAAATCATAGGGTGAGTGTTTAATTATTCTCAGCGTTGTAAGTTCGTTTGATTCTGGTTATTTTTATATATTTTTCTAATTAATCCTCAAATTTTTTGGTTAAAAAATGTCTTTCAATTCTTAAAATTATGCCTAAAAACGAGAAAATCTTAAGCAAGTATATTCTCAAATGACTATTTAAACTAATAGAAAACTTTATAAAATAATTATTTCTTTATTTCATATGCAAATTGAGAAAAACCCTTACAGCATTTTAATTAATAAGATGATTGTAACAAAAGAAGGAAAAAGAATTGGCTTTGTCAGGGACGTGACTTTTGAAACAAAATCCGGCGAATTAATTAATTTAGTTGTTAAAGATATCACTCCTTACACCAGAAATCTTAATTTAGAAAAAGTTGGATCAAACGAACTATTAATTCCATATAATTCAATTATTGCAATAGGTGATTTTATAGTTGTTTCTGAAGAAGATTTTATTTAAAGAAGTATTTCTATTAGATTTTATTTAAGGAGCGCATCGCCAGGATATTTCTCTTTAAGTATATAATTTCATTTAAAGAATGTGTGGTTGGGAATATTTCTCTTTAAGTATATAATTTCATTTAAAGACATAAATCTTTAAATATAAAACATTTAATTTATTATAAACTTAATAAATAAGTTTAAAACACAAATGAAAATCTTAGGGATAAACTTCACAAAACTCAATGCAGAAAAATTTTCTACAGATACTAAAGGAATAAAGATAGGCACCCATATAGATCTTTCTGAAATTAGAGAGGTAAAAGCCGATTTTTTTTCTTCTAAAGAAAAGGTTTTAGGGATAAAGTTTAGTTATGAAATAGATTATGACCCTAATTTTGCCAAGATAAAGTTAGCAGGAAATATCCTGGTTTCTACAGATGAGACAAAATTTAATCAGATTTTAGAAGGATGGAAAGAAAAAAACCTTCCAGATGATTTTAGATTAAGCATTTTTAATCTAATATTAAAAAAATCCAGCTTAAAAGCCCTTCAGTTGGAAGAGGAACTTAATATTCCATTGCATATTTCTATGCCTTTTTTAAAACCCCAAGATCCCAAACAACCTCAAGATTATTCTAAGACGGAGTAAAAGTAAATCTTAAGTTAGATTTAATTGAGAAAGATTTTTAAAATTGAGGTAGAGTTTTGTTAATTTATATTTAACATTTGTTTTAATTTTATCATCTCTTTATCAGATAATGGAGTTTTCCAAAGCTCTTTAATATTCCAAAGACCACTTTCCTTTATTTTTTCTTTTGGAGAGAAATTACCTAACCAATTTTTAGACGACTTACATTCATCACAAAGAGAAACAGTTGAGATAATTTTTGATTCAATTTCAAGTCTTTTATTTTTATCATCAACCTGAAAAACGACAAAAGAAACATTATCTTGAATATATTTTGTTACTCTTTTTTCAGTTTCTTTTTGTTTTTTGAAATCAACATTTTTGAAATACTTTTCTTTAGATTTTTTTGTAGTCAAGTCTAATTCCCATTGTTTAAGAAATGGGTCATTATTTTTATTTAATAAAGCTCTGCCAATATTTTTCCTAAAAATGCTTCTATCTTTGTTTTCATTCACAAAATGTTCTTTCAATCGAGACCGAAGTTTATTATTCCCAGTATGCGTTCCAATTCTGACAATTCTATTTGTAGAGTGGGCAAATTCGCCTTTTTCAAAGAGAATATAAATTCCGTTTTCTGGTATTTCTTGTTCATTAAAAGAGAAGGAATGTTTTTTCATTCCATTGAACCATTGGTGGATTGTATTACAATCTTTACTCATGTTTAATCCTCTCTGTTAGCCATTTAAGTTGTTTACCAATACTTAAACCAAGCAGAGGAATTTTATAATTTTTAATATGCGGGAGTAAAAATTTCCTGTAATTATTTCCTGCAAGAAATACAAATTCATCTTTATCTAAATCAGAAACTTTTTGCAGTTGTTTTAATACAGATTCTGCCCATTCTTTGATTTCAAGAGAAGGCATTTTGTTTAATGTCTTATTGTAAGGTTCAATTTCTTCATTTAGTTTTAATAAACCATATTTAGCAGAAAGAATTAAAATTTTATCAGGATTTAGAGATTTTGCATATTGTAAGTTTTTCTTAAAGAGTGGACTCACATACAAATCCTGGGCTTTGG
>JAUYHR010000165.1 GCA_030689875.1 Nanobdellota archaeon | reverse complement strand
TCGTGTGAAAAAGAAAAATCTCCTAATAAATATTTTATTTATGGAATTAATTTAGCACAAATTTTTTTAAGAAAAATGAAAAATAAAATTCAAGAATCTTGCTTTGGGGAAGAAGAAAAAAATATAGAAAGACAAGTTGTTGAAAAAAAAATGAGAGAATGTTTTCAGAAAGGTTTTGATTATCACCAAAAAGAGGTTGCAAATGACAAGAATCTGCTAAAATGGGTTTTGAAAAATAATTATATTAACTAACTTATGAATTTCCTTTCTAAAATAAAAAGAACAACTTACAAGTTCAGTTATTTGCCTCTATTACAAGAAAAGGCTGAAAAAAATTTTGCTTTCCTAAATGAAGAACTAACGATTCAAAAAATGCTGCTTGGAAAACAACTTGCAAATGAAATTAAAAAAATAAAAAAAATAAAATCTTTAGGAGAAATTGAGTTTAGGGTTTTTTCTCAATTTGGAGATGATGGAATTATTCAATATTTAATAAACAAAATAAAAATTCAAGAGAAAGTATTTGTTGAATTTGGTGTTGGTAATTACAAAGAATCTAACACTCGCTTTCTTTTAATGAACAATAACTGGTCAGGTTTCGTTGCCGATTCTTCCTCAAAAAATATTGAAGAACTAAAAAAAGAAAATATTTTTTGGCGTCATGATTTAAAAGCAATTCCGTTTTTTGTCACAAGGGATAATGTAAATTCAATGATTAAATCACAAGGCATTTCCGGAGAAATAGGATTGCTTCATATAGACCTGGACGGAGTTGATTATTGGATTTGGAAAGAGTTAACGATTGTAAATCCTACTATTGTAATACTTGAATACAATAGTGTTTTTGGGATAAAAAGACCAGTAACGATTCCATATAAGAAAAACTTTGATCGAACAAAAGCTCATTACAGTAATTTATACTGGGGATCTTCACTTCCTGCTCTTTATTTATTAAGTAAAGAAAAAGGCTATTCTTTTGTAGGGTGCAATAGCGCAGGGAATAACGCTTATTTTGTTAGGAAAGACAAATTGGGAAGCTTAAAATCTTTAAAACCGGAAGAAGGATATGTACTTTCAAAATATAGAGAGAGCAGAAATAAAAATGGTTCTTTAACTTATTTATCCGGAGAAGATAGGCTGGAGGCAATTAAAGGAATGCCTGTTTTTAATGTATTAACAAAAAGAATGGAAAAACTATGAAACAAGTATTTGATAAATATTCTAAATATTACGACCTTATTTATCAAGGTAAAGATTATAAAAAGGAAGAAAAATTTATTGAGGAAGTCATTAAAAAGTTTTCTCCCATTAAGGTAGAAAACATTTTAAGCATTGGATGCGGAACTTGCAGTTATGAAACAATTTTGGCAAAAAATGGCTTTAAAATAACAGGAATTGATCAGTCGCAAACAATGCTGGATCTTGCTCAAAAAAAAATTAATGAACAAAAACTAAAAAACAAAATTAAATTGATAAAAGCTGATGCGAGAAATTTTCGAGTTGATGAAAAATTTGACGCAGTAATGGAAATGTTCAATATCATTGGATATCACACAACAAACGATGATCTAAATAAAGTTTTAAACAATATAAATAAATCACTAAAAATAAACGGGATTTTCTTTTTTGATTGCTGGTATTTGCCAGCCGTTTTAAAGGATAGACCTACGGACAAAATTAAAGAAATTCAATCAGAAGAAAAACGCATAATTAGAAAAACACAATCTAGGCTTCATGTCAAAAAAAATGTTATTGAAATAAAATTCACAATAGACTATATTGAAAAAAACAAAGTTGTTGAAAAAACCAAGGAAATACACCTTGTGAGATATTGGTCTCTGCCGGAGCTTGAATATATCTTAAATTCTAATGGATTCAACATGGTAAAAGCGGGAAATTTTTTAGATATCAATACTCCCCCTTCAGAAAATAATTGGGATATTTTTATTGTTGCAAAAAAAGTTAAGTAAATCCTATGGAAATAAAAACAATAAGTTTTCGTAATCAAATAATTGCGCACATTTTTTATAAAAAGATCAAAGCTAAAGGTGTAAAATTTCTTACTCCGCAGGATTATACTTTGCAATTAGGTCTTATTGAACATCCAAAAGGAAAAATTATTAGAAATCATATACATAGACAGAATATTAAATATAAAGTAGATACAACTCAAGAATTTTTATATATTGAAAAAGGCAAAGTTAAGGTAAAATTTTTCTCTGAAAATTGGGATCTTGTTGATGAAACAATACTTAAAAGCGGTGATTTTGTTTTATTTGTAGGCGCAGGCCATGGTCTTGAAGTTTTAAAGGATTGCCGGATAATAGAAATAAAACAAGGCCCTTATCCGGGAGATAAATTAGCAAAACTTTTTCAAGATGAAAAAAATAAATAATCTTTTAGCTATTCCTGTTAATGAACCTCTTTTAAACGGAAACGAAAAAAAATATCTTTTAGAATGTATTAAAACAGGTTGGATCTCTTCCGAAGGTCCTTTTGTAAAAGAGTTCGAGGATAAATTCGCAAAAAAAGTTAAAAGAAAATATGGAGTTGCGGTTTCAAGCGGATCAGCAGCACTTGAGATAGC
>JAUYHR010000157.1 GCA_030689875.1 Nanobdellota archaeon | reverse complement strand
TTTCTCTTGCTGGAGAATAGCTGTCTTTTTTTATCAGCTTTCCATCAACTATTTCAGATGTTCCAAGAACTTTATATTTAACTTGCGCTCCAGGATTCATTCCTTTTTCTTTAAAAAATTCATCTACTTTTTCAGGTTTATTCATTAGTTCTACACCTTCCATTACTGAACCCGTTATAGGGTCCTTTTTCATTGCTTTATAAGAATAATATAAAATAACTTTTTCCTCGTCTGTTATTTCTCTTGCTGGAGAATAGCTGTCTTTTTTTATCAGCTTTCCATCAACTATTTCAGATGTTCCAAGAACTTTATATTTAACTTGCGCTCCAGGATTCATCCCTATTTCTTGAAAAAATTCATCTGCTTTTTTTACTTCTTCATTCCACTCTTTCTCTACCAAATCGCTAAGTTCTTTTGATGTTGTTTTTTCTTCCCACCAATTTTTATTTTCGTCTGTTTTTTTTGCATTGTCTTCCCACCATGGACCGCTTGAATTTTTACTAATAAGAGGCTTATCATTAATAGAAGGATTTACTTTTGGCGGCTCTGTATAAACATGCTTGGGTTTTCTTGGTTTGAAAAGTTCATTAAGTAAATATATTCCTCCGATAATTGCCCCGCCTACTAAAATTGTTTTTCCTAAATCTTCCAAATCTTCATTTTTATTTGTATTGCTTGGAGGGTGATAATCAATATTTCTGCCGGGAGTTATTTTATTTTGCTTGTTGGAATTTTTATCATAAGCATCCTCCCATTCTTTTTGAGTGGTTTTAGATAAATTTGGATTTTTATAACTTTGAGAAGGAGTTGTTTTATTTTCTTGTTTTATCCAATATATTTCAGAATAATCTAATAGATTGTTTTTATTGTCATTAGTACCATATCTTGTAAAAACTCTTCCATCGTTAGTAGCGCGTTCATATTTAACATTATATGTTTTTCCCTCAATTTCATATGTTCCGTATGTAAAGACTCCCTCTTTTATTGTTTGAGCTTTTGTGCTATTAAATCCAAAACTCAATCCAAAAGTTGTTGCGAGCAAAATGTTTCTTAATTTTTTTATTTTTCTCATATTTATTTTAAGTGTTTAAAGTTTAATTAATTTTTGTTTTCCCAATATCTTCTTTGTTCTTCAGCCAAAATCTTTAGTTCTTCCATATTTTTAGATGTGCCAACATTTATCAATCTTTTAACTCTATCTCCAAATTCCGTACCAAAAGTTTTGTAAAGGTCATATTCTGTTAAAACTTTCCAAGAACCTTCCATCGCGGGTCTAAGAGGGAGAATACTTATTTTTGCTATATCTTTATAAGACATTCCTGAAGAATATCTTTGATATCCGTCAAGATTCAAAATATATCTTTTATATGAAATATCTATAAGTCCTGAACTTTTACTAATATAAAACTCTCGAATTCGGATTGAATAACCTGGACGACGGCATTTTGTATTATTGCATCGTTTTATTGGAAAAATTTCTCTTATCCCTTCGTGAAAATTGTCATTGTCTTTATCAAAATAATAAATTATGCCTTTACCCCCAAATTCATTTTTTTCAATTTCATAAACCCCAAAGACTTCCTCGGGAAAATCATCGCTGTCTTTATTTACAAAATCACTCTGAAATTCCTGAGCTTTTAATTTATTTCCAACTCCAAAAGATAAGCTAATTCCCAATAAAATTGTTGATAGTGTTTTTTTCATTTTTTATTGTTTTATATTTGGAAATACTATATCTCTGCCTTCTTCATATAATTCTTTAGTTAATTCCCTTAATTTTGTTTCACTCTTACAAGCATTTATTATTTTTTTAGTTCTTTCCGCAAATTTTTCATCTTGAAAAATTTGCTCTTTTGTTAAATCTTCAAATTTAACAATTTCTGTTTCTGTTTCTGTAGATGGATCAATGAGGTAGAGCCCATAATCTATAAGTTTAGTATCATAATCTATTATAAAATTTTCCATTCTATTGCTGCCCCGCAAGATTGTTCTTCCAGCAATATTTGAATTTTTATCCTCATAACATGTGACATAAACAA
>JAUYHR010000149.1 GCA_030689875.1 Nanobdellota archaeon | reverse complement strand
AAGCAACTACGGATTTAGGGCAGTAAATTTTAATCTTCTCGTTAACATTATTCTTCTCAGAAAAATTCATTATAAAAGATACGAAAGAAGGTAATTCAGAAAGATGATCAGAATGAGGATGTGTTATAAAAATATGGTTAATTGAAAAAAGGTCGATATTAAGTTTCATTAATTGTTGAATGGCTCCCCTTCCAAAATCAAATAAGATATTTCTATTTTCATGTTGCAATAAATATGAAGAACAAAATCTATCTTTATCGGGAATAAAAGTTCCAGACCCCAGAATAGTTAATTTCATAGTTTAATTAATATCAAAAACATTATAAATCTAAGCCCACACTCAAGAAAAATGACTTCAAAAGCAGAAAAAATAATGGAAATAGCAACCAAGAGAGGTTTCTTCTTTCCATCTGGTGAAATTTATAATGTCAAGGCAGGCTTCTGGACTTATGGTCATTTAGGTACTTTAATAAAACAAAAGTGGGAAAATTCTTGGAGAGATTATTTTCTTAATCTAAATGCAAATTATCATGAAATTGATGACTCCAATATTTTAACAAAAGAAGTTTTTGAAGGTTCAGGTCATTTAGAAAATTTCAATGATCCATTAGTAGAATGTAAAAAATGTCATTTAAGATTTAGAGCTGATCAATTAATTGAAGATTTAATTGACAATGAAACAGAAGGTCTTTCTACAAAAGAGATGGACAAATTAATAGAAAAAAACAACATAAAATGCCCTGAATGTTCTTCAGAACTAGGAAATGTAGAATGGTTCAATATGATGTTTGAATTAAAAGTTGGAGCAACAGGAAAAGATATAATGTATTTAAGACCTGAAACTGCACAAAGTCCATACTTATCATTTAAAAGAGAATTCTTAGCATTAAGGGAAAAACTACCTTTAGGCTTGGCAGTAATAGGTAAAGCTTTCAGAAATGAAATTAGCCCAAGACAAGGATTTTTTAGGTTAAGAGAATTCACACAGGCAGAATTACAAATATTTTTTGATAAGGATAATGTAAATGAGTCAGAAGACTGGAATAAAGTAAAAAAATACAAGATATTAACATTTACAATAAATGAAAGGAAATCAAATAAAATAATTGAAAGAACTTGTGAAGAATTAAATGAAAAATTAAAATTACCCAGATTTTACGTTTATCACATGGCTCAAATACAAAAATTTTATCTTGATGTTTTGAAAATTCCAAAAAATAATTTTAGATTCAAGGAATTAAATGAAAAAGAGCGTGCTTTCTATAACAAAATACATTTTGACATTGAACTAAATTTAGAAACTCTAAAAGGTTTCAAGGAAGTTGGAGGATTACACTATAGAACAGATCACGATTTACTGGGTCATCAAGAAAAATCAAAAACAAAATTAGAAGTTAACGTTAATGGTAAAAAATTAATCCCTCATGTTTTGGAGTTAAGCTTTGGTGTAGATAGAAATATTTGGGCATTAATGGACTTGTTTTTTAAGGAAAAAAAAGATGAAAAAATTATAAATTTTCCAAAAGCAATTTCGCCAATAAAGATAGCAGTTTTCCCGTTATTATCAAATAAAAAGGAATTGACAAAAAGATCAGAAGAAATCTACCATCTATTAAAAAATGAATTCAAAGCATTTTATGATTCTTCTGGAAGTATTGGTCGCAGATATGCCCGTCAAGATGAAATAGGAA
>JAUYHR010000092.1 GCA_030689875.1 Nanobdellota archaeon | reverse complement strand
GACCAAAATACATTATCAAAAGACTGGTCTTCTGGAATTTTTAGAAAACGAAGTTTTTCAGAAGTTAAATTTCCATAAACTAAATAAGGGACATTTTTATAGCCATTTCCAGAATCAAGAAGACTTCCAACAAAATTATTTTCAGGATTTAAATAAATACTTCCTTTTTGATTCCCTTTTTCACCATGAAACAAATATGTTCCATAAAAATCATGTTTTATCATTTTATTTAATTAAACAATAAAATCTCTTTATAAAAATAATTATACTAAAGAACTCACTTTTTCTTCGTAATTTCCAAACAAACTCCAGCAGCAACTGTTGAACCGGCGTCACGAACAGAAAATCTTGACATTGCCGGATTATCTTTCTGAGTTTCTAAAGCAAGTTTTCCCATTGGCTTTATTCTAACTTTAGCAACATCCCCGTTTTTTAAGAAATCAGGATGCTCTTTAAGAACTCCACCAGTTTTTGGATCCATCTGCGCAATTAATTCAACAAATTGGCAAGGAACCTGAGCGGTGTGAATATGGAATACAGGAGTATATCCCTTAGCTAATACAGTCGGATGATTAATAACTGCAATCTGCGCGACAAATTCTTCTACAATTGAAATTGGTTTTGCAGCGTCGCAAATAACATCTCCTCTTGCAATATCTTTTTTTCCAATTCCTCTAATATTAATACCAACATTATCTCCTGCAAGAGCTTCTGGATAAGTTTCATGATGCATCTCAATAGTTTTAACTTCTCCTCCAATTCCTTCTCCAGTTCTACCTGGGATAACAACTATTTTCTGCCCTACTTTCATAATTCCTGTTACAATTTTTCCTACAGGAACAGTTCCAACGCCGGTAATTTCATAAACATCCTGAACAGGCATTCTCATTGGAAGATTTGTAAGTGATTCAGGAGCAGAGAAAATATCAAACTGCTCTAATATAGTTGGTCCTTTATACCAAGACATATTTGTTGATTTTTTTGCAATATTATCTCCCTTTAATCCTGCGCACGCAAGGAAAGGAGTTGTATCAGGATTAATGCCGACTTGTTTTAATAATTTTCCAACTTCTTCTTTAACTTTTTTAAAAGTGTCTTCTTTATATTCAACAGCGTCCATTTTATTTATAGCAATAGCAAGATTTTTCACGCCCATTGTTCTTAACAGCCATAAATGTTCTGTTGTCTGAGGCTGAACTCCAGTAGGAGCGGCAATTACTAAAAATGCAGCGTCGGCCTGTGAAGCGCCTGTAATCATATTTTTGACAAAATCTTTGTGCCCCGGCGCGTCAATAATTGTAATTTCAAATTTCTGTGTAACTATTTTTTTATAAGCTAAATCAATTGTAACTCCTCTCTCTCTTTCTTCTTTAATTTTATCCATAACATAAGCGAATTCAAAACCTGCTTTTCCATATTTTTGAGCTTCTTCTTTTAATTTTTTCATTTCCTGTTCGGTAACCGCGCCAGTATCAAACATAAGTCTTCCTACACAAGTTGATTTCCCAGCATCAACATGCCCAACGAAAACAATATTCATATTTGGTTTAGCGCGTGCCATAAATTAGTTTATTAAAATTTAATTTATAAACCTTTCGGAGAATTTTTAAGATTTTTTATTTGATTTGGATTTTTCCTAAACGCGAATTAACCTCGCTTCTAAAATTTTCCCCAAGTTTTTTAATTTCTGCGAATGAACAACGCAGGTATTTTTTTATTTATTTTTAAGAAAAGATGATTAATTAAATTTTGTTTTCAAGACAAAATTTTAAGAGCTTTGCACTGGCTTAATTTTAATTTTATTTCACCCCTGTCTTCCCTAATTAATTTTATTTCTAAATCTCTTAATTTACAAAGATTATAATCAACAATTGTCCCGGTGATTGTTTCATTTGAATTTTTATTATCTGACTTTACAATTACTCCTTTTTTACAAATATCCGGCGTGTGATACATTCTTAATCTGTACCCTTTTAATAATTTGAATTTTACTAAATTATTTACTTCAAAATTATATCCCGGTCTTTTATATAAATCATAAGTTGTAAGCATCTTTGAGAAAGATAAAAATGGTTTTTAAAAATTATTGTGTTCAGAAAGTTTTATCATCTCCTTATCTCCAAAAGGTTTAAAATCATCCGCAAGATAAATATTTTTGTTTTTATCCATCCAAGTGCTTTCACTTTTCTGGATTTCATGCAGTGGCCGGGGCAATTCAATTGCCTTTTTTTCTTTAAATTCAGATTCTAAATTTTTTTTAGTAAAAGTTTTTTCTGTATCAAAACCAATATAGAATTCTGTTTTGTTTGTAATATTTTTATCAAGAGTTGTTAGAAAGCCGATTCTTTTTAAAGGATCATTTTCAAAGACAGGTTCATTTATATAATGCGAAACATAAAATTTTTCTTTGCTCATGGAAAACTAATTGCTAAGAAGTTTTTAAGAATTATCGCTCTATAAAATATATTTACTGATTCTTTTATATTTTTATAAGTCTCTGAATTTTATTCCAGATTGTTTTTAAATGCTTTTTAATGTTCCAATAGACATTGTTTCTCTATGAACTGGGACAACTGCCGTTTTCTCTTCCTTCTTGAGGATAATATGTGTTCCACTTTGTCTGTCAATAATAAATCCAAATTTTTGTAGAATTTTAACAACCTCTTTTGATTTGATATTTCTAAGTTTCATTTTACAAGAATAATCTAGTTACCATTAATGGTTCTGGTTTCACAAGAAGTTCTTTTTTCTCTGGAACAGATTTTAATAAAAGGGAAATGCCTTTTTTCAAATTTTCTGTAGCTTCACTAATTGTGGTTCCAAAATCGCTTATTCCAAGCTCTTCACATTCTACTACAAAAACTTTTTCTCCATCCATCTCTTCTTCATGAATAGAGATATTGCAAGATAATTTTTCTTCCATATTTATAATATAACTAAAGAATATTTAAAACTATTGATTTTCCGCCAACCCTTTCCTCGTCCTGATTTTCCTAATAACATCTGCCTGCAGCGACGCAGGAATTTTTTCAAATAACTGGTCAACCAACGACGACACTCCTCTTCCCTCTGTCGCGCTTCTTAAATCTGAACTCCATCCAAGCATTTCTGCAACCGGAAGTTTTGCTTTTAATTCCACGCTTCCTAATTCCTGTTTCATA
Source organism: Nanobdellota archaeon (assembly GCA_030689875.1). Classification (GTDB taxonomy): domain Archaea; phylum Nanobdellota; class Nanobdellia; order Pacearchaeales; family GW2011-AR1; genus JWKY01. The sequence goes on along the minus strand of JAUYHR010000092.1, from coordinate 10,136 downwards.
TCAAGCATTTGCCCTCTTTTGCTTCCAACTAATTTTGTGGCAGATCCCATAAAACTTTCAGGAACTTCAATTATCTGAATCTGCAACGGCTCTAATAAAGTTGCGCCCGCATTTTTCATTGCTTCTGTAATTGCTTCTCTTACAGCAGGATAAACTTGCGCAGGCCCTCGATGAATAGCGTCTTCATGAAGTTTAATATCAGTAAGGCAAACTTTCATTTTCATGCATGGTTCTCTTGCCAACGGCCCCCTGTCAATTACCATTTCAAAAGCTTCCATTACCATTTCAATAACTTCTCCGATATGAACTTCTCCTCTTGTCTCGTCCATTAAAACATTTCCTTTGTAAATTTCTCTTACATCTCTAATTTCATCGCTTCTCCATCCAAGAGCTGTAAAGAATTTCGTAACATCGTCTGATTTTTTCTTGACTCTAATTTCAGGAAGTTCCCCCTTCATAATGCCGTCGTAAATTTGATCATCCAGAGGTTCAACTCTAATAAAAAAACTATTGTGTTTGTTCGGGCTCCTTCCTTCAAATGACTTGGAAGCTTTTGACACGGTCTCTCTATAGACGACAATCGGCGCAGAAGTTTTCACCTCTAATTTTTTTTCTGTTTTGATTCTGTTCTCAATAATTTCTAAATGAAGTTCTCCCATCCCTGAAATTAAATTTTCGCCTGTCTCTTCATTAATTTCAATTTTTATAGACGGGTCTTCTTTTGCAACTTTTCTTAATATTTCAATCAGCTTCGGAAGGTCGGCGGATTTAGTCACTTCAATTGATTTTGTAATAACCGGCTGAAATAAATGCTTGATTTCTTCAAAAGATGTTTGTTCTTTTGCTGTTATTGTTTCACCGACGTCAATATCCAATCCGCTGATTGCTAAAACATTTCCAGCGGGCACACTTTCCATTTGCTCCGGCTTAATTCCATTGTAAACTAAAACCTGCTGAATTTTTCCTTTTTTCTTTGCATTATTTGCCCAGACTTCCATGCCATTAACAATTGTTCCCGAATATAATCTTCCTGCGCAAATTTCTTTTCCTGAACGCTGATCAATTACAATTCTCGTCACAACAAATCCCACTTCTCCTTTTGGATCACAATTAATAAGGCCTTTCCCAAAATCAGATTCCAAATCTCCTTTCCATATTTTTGGAATTCTGTATTTTTGCGCTTCTAAAGGATTCGGTAAATGCTTTACCGCCATATCAAGAATAACTTCATTCAACGGCGCATTTTTCCAAACCCATTTATCTCTCTCTTCTCCCTGAAGTTCGTAAATTTTATAAATATCTTTGAAACTTATATTTTTCTTTTTCATAAAAGGAACAGACAAAGCCCAATTCTCCCTCGCTGAACCAAACGCAACACTTCCGTCAGATACATTCACATGCCATTTGTTTGCAAAATCTCTCTCAGCAATCTGGCTCAACAGCAAATTAAATTCATCTATAATTTTTGCAAATCTCTGCTGCATTTGTTCCGGCGTATATTTTAATTCAGTAATTAATCTGTCTACTTTATTTATGAATAAAACCGGCTTTACTCTTTCTCTTAATGCTTGTTTTAAAACAGTTTCAGTTTGTGGCATTATTCCTTCAACAGCGCACACTAATACAAATGTTCCGTCAATTGCTCTCATCGCTCTTGTAACATTCCCGCCAAAATCAACATGCCCCGGAGTGTCAATTAAATTAATTAAATATTCCTGCCCCTGATATTCGTGAGCCATAGAAACATTTGCAGCGTCGACAGTCATTAACCTTTCCTGCTCATCTGAATGCTGCCAGGTTGCCATTCCTGCTTCTAAATCTCCTGCGCTTTTCTCGGACATTGCTCCAGCAGCAGCAAGAAGATTGTCGGTAAATGCCGTTTTGCCGTGGTGAATATGCGCGCTTGTAGCAACATTTCTAATATTTACCTGACTATATACAAGTCGTTTTATTTTATCAAGATTTGATTCCTTTGTTGCCATGAGAATAAATTGAGAAATTAGTTTTTAAAGTTTTGGTGAAAATGATTTCCATATTTAATTTAGAAATTTAATATTTATACAACTTTCTAACGAGCAGAATCAGCCTGAGATTCAGCTTCCTTTTTTTTTCTGACTGCAAAACTTTCTCCGTTGTTGTCAAAAGCCAAAAGAATTTCGTCTGCAAGTCCTTGCGCAAAAGTTTTCTTTTTATTAAATGATTTGTCAGATGCTCCGTGTGATAAATGTTTTAGAGCAAGATTAACTCTTCTGATTGGAGAGACATCAACCGCTTGGGGATATCTTGCGCCTCCGTATTCAATGACGGTGATTTCATCTCTCGGCGCTGAATTTTCAATTGCTTTAACTAAAATTTCAACTGGATTTTTTCCTGTTTTTTTTTCAATCATTTCAAAAGCTTCTAAAACGATTATCATGTTTTTTGTATATTTTCCAGTTGATTTTTTTTGGATTTTGTGCTTCTTTCCTCGGTGTCCGGCAACTGCAAGTTTGTTCATCAACCTTTCAACAACATTAACTTTTGTCTGCCCGAATTTCTGGACGTTTCTTCCATAACTTTTCAAAACTAATTTTGGCTCACAATTTATTACTGCTTTTAAGCCTGGATCTTTAATTTGAATTCCAGAAACATCATACTTGTCAAAAATTTTAAATTGTTGTGTCATTTTCCTTTGCTTGCTCTATTTGGCTTGTTTTCATCAAACCATTTATTTAATTCAAATAAATCTTCTTTAATTATTCCTTGCATTTCATAAAACTCATTTATAGAAATTAATTTCCAATTTCTAGATTTATAAAATTTTTCAGAAGAACATCCAAAAAACCCTTTTAAATTATTGTAACAAGAAATTCCTGCTTCAACGCAATTTTTTTCTTTGTAAAATATAAAATTAGAATAATTGGTCGGTAAAATTCGACCATTCCATCTCCATTTTCCTGCTTCATAAATTTGCATTAATTCGTCATGTTTTTCTTGAGTTTGAGCATTAATTGCTGTTTTTTCTAAAGGCGTTAAATTTAATTTAGGTTTTCCATTTTCCAAAAATAATTTTCTACCAGTTACTTCGGTTTCTAATGTTTGTTCCATCATCTTCTTCCCTTCTCAATTAATCCCTGCCATAATCTATGCAAAGGCTGGTCATTTACTTTAATTACTTGATATCTTACTCCTGGAATGTCTCCTTTTGAACGTCCCATTTTTCCGCCGATTCTTTCAATAAGAACTTCATCATGCTCGTCAATAAATTTTTGAGCAAGATTTCCCGGAATAAATGCAGTCACAGATTTTCCGTTTTTTGTCAGCTGAACTTTGCAGCATTTTCTCATCGCTGAATTTGGCTGTTTTGCTTCTTTCTGGACTTTTTGAAGAACAATTCCTTTTGCCTGATTAGCTCCTTCAAGAGGATCAAATTTAGCGTAAAGATTTAAAACTTTCACTTTATATTTACGATCTTTCCATCTAAATTTTTTTCTGTCATTTATTTTTTTCTTTGCTGTTTTTAATCCCATGATAATAGAATTGAGAAATGGTTTATAAAGTTTACTCGTAATTTTTTTGAAGAAGACTTTTAATCATCTAAAGAATCTCTCGCATCACGAGAGTCGTTATATGCGATTGAAATTGACTTTAAATCTTTCACAAGCCATGGAATGTGGTTTTTATCAGCATATAAATAAAATAATTTCTCTGCTTTTGAAGAGTCTTTAAATTCTCCTGAAGAATTGTATTTTATTGTATGCAATAAATTTTCTATAAACTTTTTGTTTTTAAAGGGATTTATTTTCCTAATTATCTCTTTTGGTTCGTTGTCAAATTTAAAATTAGGAATGATTCCATAGATTATTTTATCCAAAACTCTTTTCTCTTTTTGATTGTCATCTAAATTATTTAGCATAAGATAAGGACAAATGCTAAATTCACTAAGAAATTCTTTAATGCTCTTTATTTTATTAAAAGTTTCATCTAATCTTCTAATCGGGTAATGCTTCAAATAATCTTTATCAGAATAAAGTTGTATTAGAGTATGAATCGCATAATAATTCTGGTCATTAACTTCTGGATATAATTCATAAATTTTAAGAGATTTTAATTTATCCATACTTTTGATATTTTTTGAATATTTAAAAGATTAATTGTCCTTGGACATATATAAAATCAAACAATCCTAAAATCCCTTTTGAAAAAAGATTTAACAATCTTTTGCATTTCAATTAACCGCCTTTTTTCTCTGCCGATTAACAGGGCTTTATTCATCCTGCCGGCGTTCATAATTATTTCATTAGTTGTAATCTCTAAATCGTTGAATGTAAGCGGACTTACAATTCGCTCAATAAATTCTTTGGCGTCTTCTATTCCGTCGGGCTGAGCAACAACCCTTATTCTTTTTCCAACTATCCCGCTCATTTTTTTTAAATTTTCTGCATTTTCACCAAGGGCTTGTTTAACTAATTTTCTTGGAACGCAAAAAACAAGCATATTATTATATTCAAAAAAATATCTCGTATTTACTCTCGTTATTTGCGCAAACAAATTAAGATATCTTAAATCCTGCATATCAAGGGTGCTGGTCATATATTTGCTTTAGAAAGAGATGATTTATAAATGTTTTGCGATGAAATCAGATATTCTTAAAAATTAATTTAATCCAATTTCTTTTTAGAAATAACTCCGCCTGAAATATTGTAAATATATTTTGGAGATTCATTGTTGTCTTTATCCATTGCATAAAAAATATACTGCCCGTCCCTGAAATTTATATGAGAATAACTAAAAATTCCTTGATTATCCATTTTTTTTAAAGGGTTTTGCCTTCCTTCACTATCTACAACAAAAGCCTGCATGCCTTCTGGAGAATCATCTTTGAAAACCACATATTTCTCTCCCATTTTCTTAAGTTTTGGCCGTTTTGATTCAAAAAGGTTTTCAAAAAAACCTTTATCATCTTTTACTTTCAAAGAAAACTCTCTATCGCTATTTTGCGAGTATTCACTTATATTATCCCTAACAGCTTCCTCTAAATTATTTTCACCGTATGATTTATCATAAACTATTTTCAATTCGCCATATTTTTTTTCCCAGTCAGAACCTCCCTTATTCTTAATTGCATTTTCCAATCTGTTAATCTCTGAAATTTGTTTTTTAATTTCCTTCTCCGCAAAACCATGTTTCTGAAAAAGCGAATCATATTTTTCCAGAAGCGCAACTTTTTCCATATTGTCCACAGTTTTATATTTTTTTAATTCTCCTTTAACTCTGCCTAATAATTGATTCAGTGTTTTAATTTCTGAATTGGTTTTTGAATACAAATTTAAAGTTTTCTCAAGAGAATCAGAATAAAACTTTGTTTTATTTTTTGAATCCGTATAACTATTTTTAAGGTTATTATAATAAAAAGTTAAATTCAAATTATTATCTCTTAAAGAATCAATTTTTGTTTCTTGTTTGTCAATAGTGTCACTTTGTCTGTAGTTGCACCAGCCAAGAGATAATAATCCAACTAAACTAGCTCCAAAAAGAGTATTTTTCAGTTTTCCCATTTATTTTATAGAAATTTAAAGTTTATAAATATTTCTTATTGTAATAATTTTAAAATTACAACATGATCAACACGTTTGAAAACAAAAAATTAGGTGCAAAACAAAAGATTTAAATACCTATCAATTGATAGGGATATATGAAACAAGAATTAAGATCTCCGACTTTAGATACTATAGAAATGGTTGAGAAAATTATTGAAAAATTTAGCGGAGAATTTAACAAAACCCGGATGTGGGAAAAATTGCCAAGAGAAGTTATGTGGTCTACTTATCTCACCATATTAGCATATTTAGAAGAAATAAATAAAATTGTCATTTCTGATAACGGAATAATTACTTATATTTGGAACCCGGATTTATTGAAAAAAGTTCGTCTTAGAAAATCTTATTAATCGTCCTGTAAGCATTCATATATGAAAGAGGTAAATATAAAATTTATTAATGATAATTTAGAAAATGAATATTTAAGCTTACAAGATAATGATAGAATCAAAAAGAAAATAAATTGGGTTATAGAAAAAATAAAACAAAAACCTGCTTTTGGCCAGCCAATTGCAAAAAATTTAATTCCAGAAGAATATAAAAAACAAGGAGTAAAGAATGCTTTCTGGGTAGAACTTAGTAAAAGTCAAAGACTTATTTATTCCTTAACTTCTGAAGAGATAAACAAAATTACTGCAATAATTTTAGAATGGTTCGCAAGACATAAAGATTATGAAAGAAGATTTGGATACAGCTAAGAAAACATTTTTTATTCGTTGCAAAACGATATGATGCTCTAAAAAGAAAAATAATTCACGACGCTAAACATAAAAATTATTAATCTTTACAAAACAATATCAAAATCCCCTAATTCCCTTTTCAGCAATTCAAAAACTTTTGGATTAACCTGAACTTCCTTCTTTCCTTTTTGTTTTTCAATTGCCTTGGCAACTTCATCCATCTCAGCATCTGCAATTTTATCAGTTAATTTTTTTACTTTATTGTCTTTGAATAAAAAACTTACATTTTCGCAATTAAGCAATTCAGAAGTTCTCTCTGTTCCTTTGTCTTTGTATTTAATAAGCATCTTCCCCTTGTCTAAAGAAATCAATTCGCATCTTTGGGAATATTCAATTAAATCATTAATTAAAATACTTGCATTTTTTCTGGCGCTGTCAACTTTATGCGAGTCTAATTTGCCTTTTTTAAAATCAGCTCTGGCTTTAACTATGTCATTTAATATTCTCAAATGCTGGCGGGTGAATTTTCCTGACTTGACAAAATCTTTTTCAAAAAATTGTATAATTGCTGGTTGCGATTTTTGATTTGTTAATTGCCCCAATAATTCAAAAACATCTTTGTAAATCTGCTCAATAGTTTTCTCGCTTGTTCTTTTTTCAATTTGCTCTCTTAATTCTTTCATTCGTTTAATATACGATTCCATATCTCCCAAAAGTTTGTCAACTTCTTTTCCTGAAACTTTTTTGATTTTGCCGTGCTCATATCCTTTATAATAATGTATAACAATATTTTCAAGAATGTCAAGATATTTTTTTTCAAGCATTTTTTCTTTATCAACAAAAATGTTTTTCATTTCAGAAACAACTTGTTTTGGCGTCGGTGGAGGCAGTCCATAAAGCATAAGCAAAGCCTGGCTTGGAGTAATAACTCCCCAATAAATATCTCCGATGACGATTTCCAATAATGTTCTTTCAGCCCTTTTAGTTGTATTGTCGCCCATTGACATAAACATATCAATTGCTTCCGGGCTTGGCTTAAGTCTTCCCATTTGAAGAAGGGTTTTCCAGGGCATAAAAGTTCCTCTGTCATAAAGTGGAATTCCGTCGCGGATAAAAGTAAACATCACAGGATGGGCATCTTTTACAGCTTCCCAAAAATCAGTCAAAAGATAAATCTGCGGTTCAAGTTTATTTTCAACGCCTGCAAGAGCGGAAGCTTCTGCAACATACTGATAAATAATTCCTCTTAATCTTTCTTTTAATTCAAGGCGGGGCATTCTTTTAACGTCGGTATCATTAATAATAACAAAAACATCAACATCTGAAGTTTTTATCGCCTCTCCTCTCACTAAACTTCCAGCAATAACATATGACACAACATATTTCTCAAATTTTTGCAAAACTAATGACTTGTGAATTTCCGCAACTCTCAATGCGCCGAGAATTCCTTTATCATAGAGAGGAAAAGACATTGCTATTGCTCCGGCTAATTCAAATTTTTGGTCAAGACAAATTTCCCAAATATTAGACGGAGTTCTGATATGAAGCCAGATTTTTTGCTCTTTATTTTTTTCAAGTTCTTTTATAATTTCAGATTTAATTTTAGGAATTTCTTTTTCTTTTTCATCAGGCACAATTAAATGCAGATGCGTGTGTTTTTCAGCGTCTTTGGGAACATCTTCTTCTTCAATAAAAAACTTAATTGCCTGCGGAGGCAAAATGCTTATCGCCTTCATATATGGGAATTTTTTTATAATAAAATTTTTTAATTTTTCAAGTTCTTTTTTGGTTTTTTCTATTTCTTTTTTAAATTGTTCCGGATTTGGCGTTTGCGCATTTGCTGATTCTTTAGTTGGGGCATATTTTTTTCCCAGGTTCATTTCAGGAATATTATCATCTGTCATAGTGAAAAAATGAATCAATTATTTATAAAGGTTGCGAGCGACTTCACGGAGGGTAAATCTTTTTTTATAAATTACCGAGTGAGGTCGGGAGTAGAGCAAGTTCACAGAAGGCAAATTCTCTTTTATCAATTGCTGAGTGAGCTTGGGAGGAGAGTATTTTCTAAAACCCGCATATTCTGCAGGATTTTTCTTCCATTATGTATCCTTGATTTAATACTGCTGCTGGAAAGATTAAATTTTTTTTCAAGGTCTGAATATGTTGCTTGTTTAAAAAAGTAATTTTTAAGAACACCCCGATATATTCTTGGAAGGTTGTCTATCGAATTATTAACTATCTGATAAATATTATTACGAATTGATATCTCTTCCGGATTTGGATAAGGACTTTTATTTAAGTTGGTCATTTCGAAAATGTCTTTAGATTTATCAACCCGGTTTCCCTCCCTTTGGTTTTTCCTCATACTATCTATAGCCGTATTCTTTACAATTGTAAACATCCAAGTTTTAAAATTAACTCTATGAGGGTCGTATTGATTTAAATTTAGAAAAATTTTTATTAAAGAATCCTGAACAATGTCCTCTTTATCTTCCTTATTTATAACATAGGGATATAAAAAATTATGAATCTTATTTTTATGCCGGCTATACAATACGCTATAAATTTGGTTAAAAGAGCCATTCTTTTTAGATTTTAAAACCAATTCTTTATCAGTTAAATTTTTTAAGTTCATTAAAATTATTAAAATTATGTATTTTTAAATTTATCCAAATTTTTTAAAAGTTTAAAGAATAAAAAGACTTAAAAATTAATTTTATATATTATAATATTAAGGTCCGTTAGTCCAATGGCAGAACAGTTCGTTTACACCGAACAAACACAAGTTCGATTCTTGTACGGACCATTAAAATATGTTCGTTAATTCAAAAACTAAACAAGAACATATTTTGTGACAAGGATGGCGAGGTTATTTGAAAGCGACAAATTTTATTTTATTATAACGGCTTTCAAGTGACCGAGTAGAGAGTTTTGGCTTTGACAAACTTTTAATATTAATGCAAATCGTGGGCGCGAGTATAAATTTTTTAAAGCGGAAAGGAAGAGGTTTTGTGAGCGATTTCACGGAGGACAAATTATTTTTCCCAATTACCGAGTGAGGTCGCGAATTAAGGAAAACCTTGGTTTTCCCACGGTTCGATGAAGAAAGGACCATCTTTTGAAAAAGAGAAAGGATTAAATATTAAAGGAAAAAACTATTTGAACAATTAAAATGCTCATAGATATTCATTCCCATATTGACATCTGCAAAAATATAGACGCCCTAATTAAAAACGCCGGAAAGCAAAATGTGAAAATTCTAACAGCAGGGACAAGCCCAAAATCAAACAAAGAAATTTTAAAATTAAAAATAAAATTTCCAGAAATAAATATTTGCTTAGGCATATATCCCATAGATGCATTAAAATTGTCTGAGTTAGAAATTGATTCTGAAATTGAATTTATTAAAAAAAATAAGGAAAAAATTTCTGCAATCGGCGAAGTGGGCATTGACTTAAAACACGCAGAGGAACAAACTTTAGAAACTCAAAAAGAAAACCTGACAAAATTTGTGAATTTAGCTGAAGAATTAGGTCTTCCTATTATAATACATTCGCGAAAAGCAGAAAAAGAATGCGTAGAGCTGTTGGAAAAATTAAATTATAATAAAATAATTATGCACTGCTTTAGCGGAAATATGAAATTAGTAAATAGAATTATTAAGAATAATTGGTGTCTTTCAATTCCCGCAAATGTCAAACATTCGGAGCATTTTCAAAAAATAGTTGAAAAAACTTCTATTAAACAATTATTCTGCGAAACAGATTCTCCGTTTCTGCATCCAGACAAAATTTTTCCAAATGAACCTGCAAATGTTCTTGAAAGCTATAAAAAAATTTCAGAAATAAAAGCTCTGCCGTTAGTTGAAGTTGAAAGA
>JAUYHR010000131.1 GCA_030689875.1 Nanobdellota archaeon | reverse complement strand
TTTCTTCTAAATTTTTATTTTCAGAAATATTTGTAAATGCTAAAATATTTTCATAATGAACTTCAGAACTTATTGTAATTTCCTTTCCTTCAGAAGTATTTTTTTCAAAAGCAGTTGGTCCTGGAGTTATATACTCAATATCATATTCGCCGTTGTTCTCAGAAATGTTGATTTCAATTTTTTCAGTTTTTTCAAAAACTTCAACAGCTCTTCCAGTAATAAAAGCAAACAATCTATTGAATAATCCAACTTTATTTTTTTCATAACTTAAAATTAAACTTCCGGTTATTGAATTATTTAAATCTGTAAGTGACGCATTTGAATTATTCAGTTCTGCAATTACGCTTGAAGTCTCTATTCTATAAATTGAAATATTTTCCGCCTCTTTTGGAAGTTCAACAATTGTATCCTGCTCACTTGCCGTAATTTTTTTCTTCCATTTTACCGGCTCTCCCAAAACAGCGCCGTATTGAATCAGAGATTCATCCGCAGTAAGATTAATCTCTTGAATAGCAGTTTGATTTGTTTCATTGCTTTCAAATTTAATATTTTTAATTATAGAGGCAAGTTCAATATCGTTGTAAATTAATTTAATTTCAAATTCATTTTGTTTTAAAGGAATATTTAATTCAGATAAATTTATCAAATATTCTGTTTCTTCGCCTGAATAATCTGTTGTTATCGTTGCTGTATCATTTATTATTTCCAAATTTACTTTTTTGGATGAATCTTTTATTTCAGCTGTCTGGCCTTGTTCAAGAGCATAAACAAATGGATTGTCTTTGGAAACTTTAGCTGAAACTTCATTAATATTTTCAAGACTTGTTTTTCCTGTTATTGCCAAATAAAATTTACTGAAAAATCTCTTAATGAAATTACCGGTTATTCCGGATTCAGCTGAACTAACTTCAGGAATTTTATCATTATTAATTTCTTCAGTATTTTCAATTAAAGTTTCATCTATCAAAGGAGTTTCTGTTTCAGTTGTTGTTTCTTCAATTATTTCTTCAGTTTTTATTGTTTCATTGTTTTCTTCAACACCGGTCTCATTTGTTTCTGCTTCTAAATTTTTATCTTCTTTAGAAATTTCTTTGTCATCTTTTTTTTCAGAAGGCGCACCAGAATCATCCCTTGGGGATTCAGACAAAACATTCAAAACAAAAGAAATCTCTAAATCTTCTTCCTTAACTCCATAACCCTCTCCAAAACCGGAAATATCCACACCAGAAACATAAAATTCCCCCCGTCTTGGATTTTCTTGAATCAAATTTTTAAGAATAAATTCTTTTTCATTGATTATCACTTTTGTATCTGCGGGAATAAATTCCCTTGGCTCTAAATTCAGCTTTAGCTCACCAAAAAGAGTTTCCCCTGAAACATAAGAATTATCAGCAGAAAGAGTTGCCTTACCTGTTAAAACAGGCTTAAGAATAAAAAAACCTGCAATTAAAATCAAAAAAAGTATTGGTAAAATTAAGAAATTTTTGTGGATTTTTTTGGAACCAATTTTTCTGGGAAAATCATTTGGATTTTTAACATATTGTGTAATTACCTTACCATCTTTTTTAACGCTTCTATAATAATACGGACCAAATAATTTATCTCCTCTTTTAATATATTTCTTATATACCATCTCCCCTCTTTTATTCTCTTAATTTAGGGTAAGGTAACTATATAAATATTATTATATAGAAAAAGTTTATTATTTTTTCTTTTTAGAAATCCAGCGGACTTTTCGCCTTTTCATATGCATATTTTTTCTGCATTTTGAAGAGCATAAATGTTTTATTGTTCCGTCAGCTAAAATAAAAGTCAAACCTCTATGAATATCATATTCTTTTTTGCAATAAAAACAGATTGGCATTTTATATTTTAACTCCAACTTTAATTAAATAATTATTACTTCTTTTTCCTACCTTAAGAATCCTATAATCAAAAGAAGATTGCAAATTATCTCTTACTTCTCTTGCAAGAGATTTATCATTTCCTATTAAATTAGCATAATTATTTTCGGGGTCATTACAAAAAAATCTTCCTAAATCAGATTCCAATTTATAAAAATTAACTCCCCCATTTTCCATTACCGGAATTTCTAAATCAATCATTATGCAAAACTCCTGTTTTGTATTGTCAAAAAATTTCCTGTTTTTTGTTCCATTTATGTATAAGCTCCTTTTGTTATTTTTGATTTAATTCTACGGGCTTCAATTTCTGTTTCTCTAAGCATTAAAACATCTCCAACTCTTATAGGCCCTTTTGAATTTCTCCTCATTGACCTGCCTTGATCTCTGCCTTCCTGAACAAGACATTTAACCTGAGTAATTTCCCCTCTAAAACCAGTTCTTCCTAAAATTTCTTCAACAATAGCGGGCACAGCTTCTCCACTGATAATTTTCTCACTTCCTTTTGAAGACTGTTGTTGCTGCGCTTTGCCTTGTTTTTGTTGTGTTTTTGCCATTTTAGTTTATTTTATGACTATTCAATTTATTTTTATAATCCTAAAAATTATTTTTTCTAAAATCATTTTAATCCGGCAATTTCTTTATCAGCATCGCCAGCTTCAATGACTGCCAAAGAAGATGCTGAAACGGACAGCCCCGCTGAAATTCCTAATTTTTGTTTGCTGTCAACTTCCTTGCATAAAATTTTTTTTTCTTTGCATAAAACAGGCAGATGCTGGACAATTTCTTTTGGCTCAACATCAGAAGCATAAACAACTAATTTTGCAGTTCCTCTTTCAATAGCTTTAGTAACTTCGTTAGTTCCTTTTTCTATTTTTCCGGTCTTTCTTGCTTTTTCAACAATTTGATATATGTCGGCCATTTCAATATAATTTTATTTAATTAACCAAGAACGAATTCCTCACGAAAGATTCGCTCATCGGATAAATATTAAGACAAAAATTAGTTTATAAACTTTCCTGTTAAATTTCTAAATTCAGGGATAAATTCCATCTATAAAATTATTTTTTCCCAAGATTAACAATTTAACGCTGAGGAGCTAACTGGGTTTGAGGTTTATAGTGAACTGCCCTGTTTTGAGGGGGAGAAGGCGGACTCCTTGGAGGAGATGTTTGATGTGTAAATTGAGGTTCTTCCGACGGTTCTTCTTCGGATTTTCCTTTCTTCATAAAATACATAATAAGAAAAATAATTAAAATAAGTCCAACAATACCGAGAATAATAAATAGGGTGGATTTTGTTTTACATTCGCTGGTTTCACTTGGCTTGCCTATTTCAACTCCGCAATTATTTGAATCGGTGCAAGTTCTTTCTTTAAAGCCGTCAACACATTTTCCAAAGTTAGCGCAAGTCCATTGTGGATTACATCCAGTTTCTTCTGTTTCTCCTGTTCCAGTCTGATTAGTAAAATTATTAAAATCATCTGTTCCGCCTAAACTAACTAATCCAGTAATTGATAACATTTCTTTGACAGCAGAATGATTTAAAGGCCAAACAATAAATGTAAGATTATCCTCGGAAATATCACAATTATAAGTTGAATTTACAGGGGAGGGGCATTTCACTAAAACCTCGTCGGACGCAGAACAATTAGCGCTAAATTCATTTACAGAAACAACTCCAGGAATATCTTTTATGCAAACTGCCCCTGAACTTGAATTTAATTTATCAACATAAACTATTTTATCAGAAATTTCTTCACTTGAATTAAATAAAACATATCCGAATTTATCTGTTGCAGGATTTGATGTTTTAATTTTAATGTCACAAAAATCAAGTTTTTCTGAAGCTGAAAAATTCCAGTCAAATTCAACCCCTTGATAACCCTCTGCTACCTGCACTATTTGCGAACCAGCGCCTGAATAATTCATTGAATTATCAAACGGCAAAAGATCTATTGTAACATCAGCATTTGTTGAAATGCAGGAAGGTTTTGAAATTACCCCGTTTCCGTCGCAATCGTATGGGGCTGTGTAAGATGAAGCGCATGCATTTAAATCTGTAAAATTAACAAAATCTTTTGCCGAATCGCATGAACTTAAACTTAATGTATAATTAGATATACAAGAACAAACTCCCCCCTGACAGCCATACGATGCTCCAAGAGTTTTGCAGTTAAAAATTTCAAAATTAACATTATTTCCAGCACAAAAACTCTCGTTTAATGAAGTGCTATTGATGCAGGAATCTCCTATTGTAATTGATGAATTAGATGCACTTCCTAAAATAGTAAAATTATTTAATCCAAAGTCAGTATCTGTGCAAGTAGTAGTAGGACAAGCCAAATCACCTCCATTACAATCTTGATCTTTTCCATCTCCGCAAATTTCTATTATTGAGATTGTTTCTCCAACACAAACACCCCATGCTCCATTACTGCAAGTACTAGTTCCCTTTGCGCATTCGCCAACATCTGTTCCGCATGGTTTTGTCGCTCCATCTAAGCATGCTAGTTCTGCTTCTCTTTTCTGAAGTATTTGATTCCCAGTAATCTTCCCAAAAATATTTTTCATCCATTCGCCAAAAGAAACTTTTCCATCATTATTAAAATCTTTTTCAGAATTATAATGCGCAGAAACAAATGCAATAGATATTAATACAATTAATACAAAAATTATCGCCAATTTTTTCATAATTTAATAATAAAAATAAGATATTTAAGCATTGTTATTATTTATTTCCAAGAAACTTCCACTTCGTCCGTACGTTGCCTCGGCAAAATATCAATTTTATTCAGTTCTTCGTTAGAAAATTTAATTCCTTTTTTAAATAAAATTTCGCCAGTATATGCAATCATTGCTCCGTTGTCAACGAGCAGGGATTTTTCAGGGCAAAAAAATTTCGCTCCTCGCTCCGCGCACATTATTCTGCACATTTCCTGAAGACGGGAATTGCACGCAACTCCTCCGCCTAAAAGCAATTCATTTTTTCCGGTATGCGCCAAAGCTCTTTCTGCAGTTTCAACCAGCATTGCAAAAACAAATTCCTGAAGAGAATAAGCTAAATCCTCGACGGAGTGTTTCCCAGAATCCAATTTCTGTTTTAAATTAGTTAAAATTCCTGAAAAAGCAACATCCATCCCTTTAATTGTATAAGGCAATTCAATTAAATTGCCCTTAGTAAAAATCTTCTTTGAAGATTTTTCGGGGTATGCCGACGGTATCATTTCCGAAGACAAAGCTAATTTCTCTATTGCTGGACCTCCCGGAAAACCAATACCCGCATATCGCGCAAAAGTATCAATAAAATTGCCGACGCCAATATCCAAAGTTTCTCCAAAAACTCTATATTTTCCCGACGCATAAGCAATCACCTGAGTATTTGCTCCGGAAGCATAAAGCATAACCGGATTTTTTGCGCCAGTAATTCGCCCGATTTCAAGATGAGCGACGCAATGATTAACGGGAACAAGAGGCTTTTTTAATTTTAATGAAAGTTCTTTTGCAAATTTTATTCCAACAAGGAGACATGGTGCAAGACCTGGACCCTGAGAAAAAGCAATCGCATCAATTTTATCTTCGCTGATTCCTGCTTTTTCAATTGCTTCAGAATAAATTCTTTCCTTATTTTCTCTATGATGTTTTGCAACTTCCATTGGAATCAGCCCGCCTTTTTCTGTTGTAAAACTGCTTTTAATATTTGAAAGAATTTTTCCATCGCAGACAACTCCAATTCCAAAAGTATGCGCTGTTGATTCAATTCCTAAAATGGTTGGCATATTTCTAAATGCAATAATTATTATAAATACCTTTTCATAAAAATAAAAATGGATTTTAACCTTCCTTTATGCAGAATAAATTTAGAAAAAGAAGATTATTTAGAAAAAGTTAAAAAATTTTACAATAAAAATAAACAAAACATAATAACTCCTTATACAAAAGAGGTGGAACAAAAATATAATTTGCAAATAAGATGTTTGGATTGGGATGAAAAAGAGGGTTTAAGGAACATTAATATTTTTTCCGGAGGGTTAGACTTAGAGATAGATCAAATGAGATACGTTTTCCACAATATTAATCCAGAATCAAAATGCGAAAAAGCCACTTTTGAAATAGCAAAAAAATATTTAGAAGAATTAATAAAAGAAAACTAACTCAAAAATAAAATAAAAAAAATAAAATTAATAAAAATTAAAGAAAAATTATTTTCTCTTTTTCTTTTTTCCGCCTCGAGCCATTTTAGCTTCGCAGACGTTTCCTTTCCCATCTACATAGTAAAGGAATCCCTTTTGCCTTTTAACAACATTTTTTACTAGAACTTTTCCCATTTTTTGTTTAACCTCCTTTCATTAGATGAATAAATATAGATTATCTTATTTATAAATGTTTTGCCGACGAGAATTTAAGAGTTTTTTAATTATCCCCTCGTAATTATTATTAAATGGCACTTCTAACACTTTCCTATAATATTTCAGCGACGGAATATTAAAAGTAAAAGGATTTATTTTTTTAAAATCAATAACTTCATTCTTGCTATCCAACCAGATTATTATAAAAGGAAAAAATACAAACAACGAAGTATAGCTCATTTTTGTTGGTTTTTCAAATTCAAATAAAAGCGCTTTAGCTTTTTTTCTGGACGAAAACATCAAACCAATTCCTTTTTCAAACCATGAAAGTTTTTTTACATTTGGAATTTTAATTTTACGCCATTTATGGTGATCCCCGCGGGATTTATTTTTAAAATTAATATAAAAATTCATACACCGAACCACCTTTTCATTTTTTCCCTATCTGATTTTTTCGCTTTGTAGGTTTCGTAATGGAGATTAACATTTTTCTCGCAGACAAAATCATGCTGTCTAAATCCTCCGCCAAAAGTTTTTGGGATATGCATTAATTCATGGATAATTGTTTTAATTTTGTCTTCTTCAGACAACTTTTCAAATCTTGGGCATAAAAATTCCAAAGCATAAACAGCATCAATACCAATCGCTTTTTGCATTAATTTTCCGAGAGCATGACATCTTGCGATAGTTCCCCTTGAAGAAGTTCCAAAACTTCTAAAACATTTAACTCTATCTAATTTTACATGCGGAAATAAATTTACAGAAAGCTCTTCAACAATTATCTGAATGTCCGGTGCGGGTTCGTATTTCATATCTTTTTAGAATACAAATCTATTTATATAATTAATCAGTCTTTAAAATATGAAAACAATTGAGCGAATAAGGGAATGTAAAAAATGGAAACAAGCGCAAAAAAATTTAGAAGAATTTAGTAAAAAATTAGAGTTAATAAAACAATACCCTATCGAAAAATTTAGATCCGCTCCTCATTATCAAACTTATGGAACCAGTTAGATATATTAATTTATTCTTTAAATTCCCAAAAATTTAATTTTCCTTTAACAGGAATTGGTTTTATTCTTTTTATATTCTTTAAAACAAAACCATATTTTCCCCAACTAGTGTCAGCAAGATGCAATTTTTTGTCTTTTATTAATTCTTTTTTGTCTTTGTATTTTTTAACATCAACCAAATTAGCTTCGCCAACGATGAAACCAGACGGCAGTTCATCAAATCCAAATTTTTTCATAGATTCTTTATCAGGAATTTTTGATGAATGAATTAAAAATTTTCCTCTAAATTTAGTATTCCATTTTCTTAATTCAATTTTTTTATTTCCTTGCAAAATTAATTCTGCAAAAGGTTGTTTTAATGATAAAGCTTTCATAAAATAAAAAAAGAAAGTATTTATATAAACATTGTCACATTTTTAAAAAATGATAACTC
>JAUYHR010000128.1 GCA_030689875.1 Nanobdellota archaeon | reverse complement strand
ATCAAAAATAATTACATCGTCACCGACTTTTACAGCAGTCATATTTTTTCCGACTTCTTCATAACCGCCGATTGTGCAAATTTCCATTTTATTTTTATAAGAATGATTATGAAGATAGTTTTAATAATGTTTCTAAAAGAGAATTATCCATAAAAATATAAATGGGATTAATTTGTTTTATAAAAATTCTGGCTGGAAAGTTTTAAGAATTTGGGAGCATAATCTCAAGTAAAGCTGTCTGCGGATTAATTCGTCCGCCGTCTAAAACTATTTTCATATTCTCTGCTATTCTTTGAACAACAGGAATAGTTACGCTGTTGCCTGCCTGATGATATAATTTGCTGTCTGCAAGATTTTTTGGCAGCTTGAAATTCTGGGGAAATCCCTGCAATAAAAAACATTCTCTCGGAGTCAACTTTCTTATTCCTTTATGGTTTTTTATTATCGGAACATTATGTCCGCCTAAACCCATATTCGCTGTTAATGTGGGAACAACGCCTTTTTTATTTGCTCTTACATATTTTCTTCTCCATTGATAAACGGTAAATTCAGAATTAATATCTTTTTTTATTTTCTCGTAAAGGGGTTTGTCGTTGTAATAATATTTATCTTCCGCTTCGTTTGCTGTAAATTCTCTAAAATTTTTAGTTAATTTTATTTCTTCCGGGAAATCAAAAGCTTCTGCCTTTTCTTTATCCAAGAAACCGACGATAAAAATTCTTTCTCTATTTTGGGGGATATTTCCATGCGTCATACTATTAAGAATTTTTGATTTAATAGAATAGCCTAATTTTTTTAAAGTTTCTTCTATAATTTTGAATGTTTTTCCCCCGTCATGCCCTTTTAGATTTTTCACATTTTCAAGTAAAAAAGCTGTCGGCTTTCTCTCTTCTAATATTTCAGCAATTCTAAAAAATAAATTTCCTTTTTCTTTGTCCTGAAAACCTTTTCTATATCCTGCAACAGAAAAAGCCTGACATGGAAATCCGCCGAGCAAAATATCAAATTCAGGAA
>JAUYHR010000115.1 GCA_030689875.1 Nanobdellota archaeon | reverse complement strand
AAAGGCACAAGTGTTCCATCATAATCTAAAAAAATTAATCTTGATTTGCTTAGATGATAATTATGGATTAATTCATTTTGAATTTTATGGTTTAATATTTTTGCTTTTAATACTTCCTGAATTTTTTTCGTTTCATCTATTTTTTCTAAGTATTTTTTAACCCACCATTCAACATCATAAAATCGCAACCTTTCTTGCATTATTTTATTTCTTAAAATCTGCTCCTCTTTTGGCATAGTTAGGGCTATATTTAATGCCTGTGAAATTTCTTTTTTGTTGTTTGGATTAATTATTATTGCTTCTCCAAGTTCTTTTACGGCTCCAGCCATCTCGCTCAAGATTAATACTCCTAGGCCGTCTGAATTAGTTGCAATATACTCTTTAGCAATGAGATTCATTCCGTCTCGGAGAGGTGTAATAAGGGCTACATCAGATATTACATACAATGCAGAAAGAGATTGAAAACTCATAGGTTTATGAATATATATAATAGGGCTCCAGCCCATAGTTGAATACTTTCCATTAATTCTTCCAACTGTTTCATCTATTTCTTTTTTTAATAAACTGTATTGATGCGCCTCTATACGAGAGGGGGGAACCACCATAATCATGATTATTTTATCATGCCATTGACGATTCTCTTCTAAAAATGTACTAAATGCCTCTAGCCGTTCTGGAATGCCTTTTGTATAATCCATTCTATCAACTGACAACACAACTTTGCGCTCACCCACAATCTTTCTAAATTTGCGTACTTCTTTTTCTACTTCTGGATTTTTAGCAGCGCCAAAATATTTTTGAAAGTCTATTCCCAATGGAAAAACTCCGACATTTATGGTCCTCTCTCCAATTTGTAATCTTCCTAATTCATTATCATTGCCTAACAAGTATAATACATTACTCAAAAAATTGTTTGAATATTCATATGTATGAAAACCGATAAGGTCTGCTCCAAGAATTCCCATAAGAATCTCTTTTCTCCATGGAAGTAAACGAAATATTTCAAAAGGCGGGAAGGGTATATGTGAGAAAAATCCTATTGTGGCTTTTGGCAGGTGTTTTCTAAGAAGATTTGGAAGAAGCATTAAGTGATAATCTTGAATCCAAATATTGTCTTCAGGACCTGCTATTTCTATTATTTTATCACAAAACATTTGATTTACTTTAGTATAATAATCCCATTCACTAGAATTATATTTAGTTATTTTAGGAAAATAATGGAACAATGGCCAGAGAGTTTCATTACAAAAACCCAAATAGTATTTTTTAATATCTTGTTCGGAGAGAAAAACAGAATAGCAATTAAACTCGCTATTAAATTTGTTTTCAATTTCCTTTGAAATATTTTTTCTGCCGGGCCATCCAACCCACTTCCATTGATATTGTTTTTGAACTGAAGATAGGGCAGTAGTTAAACCTCCGATATTTTGGTGAATATGTAATTTATTTCCTTTTTTTGTAATATCAATGGGTAGCCTGTTAGATACTATCAATATCTTGCGCTTTGTTGAATTTTTAATGTTTGACATTTTAATCATTTTTATTAAATTTTATTAAAGGCGTTCAGCAAGAGAAACCCTTCTCACTTTTCTTCCTTTCCGTCTATATTTGCAATTCTAATTATAAACTAATATTTCTTGTCTGGGGGTTTTATGCCCTAAATCAAGAGTCAAAGGAATTTGCACATTAACTTCTTTATTGTTTTTTTTAAAACTAATCATTAAAAGAACATAAATATGGTTGGTTTTATATGTAATTGACATCTTCATGTTCTTGATATTTTTTAAGATTTCTTTGCTTATTCCTAAATTTTCACTGGCATCCATTATTTCTATACCGCAAATAAGATTATTAAGATTTACATCTAAAACAAAATCTCCAATATCTAAAGAAAATTTTACTTTCTCTCCGTCGGAAATAAAGAAGATATCGTTGTCAAAATCGTAATCTATTGTTTTAATTTGTCTTGCCATTTTCTATTAGTATTCCAAGCGCTTATTACTTTTAAACCTTTTGAGATTCTTGCCTCAATTATTAAAATTAATGAATATTTCCCGCTCATCTTAAACCATAACTTAAATCTATCTTTTTCTTTTCCTTGTTCAATTTTTTCTAATTTATAAATTTGAGATAAAAAACTTCTTATCATGCTTTCATTTACAGGTCTTTCTTTGCTTTTTTTATAAAAATGAGGGTCAAAAATAATTTCGTTTTGATTTAATTTTTCCAGAAAACTTTTAACTTCTTTTAATTCCATTTCTCTATTTTTTCCTCTAAGCGCTAAACTCTTTCTCTCTTTTTTCTTCTTTTCCATCTATATTCGCAATCCTGATAATTTTTCCGGCTCTTTTTGATTTTTCTCTGACCATTGCAAAATCTTTTGAATTTTTTAATTCTTCGGGGATTTCAATTTTTTCAATTAAGAAAGTATGTTTAATCAGAGCGTTGTTAAAATCCGGTTTTTCAAACACAAAACTTTTTCCTATCTCGGAATCAGAAGTTTTAAGGGAGCAAAAATCAACTTTAATTTCTTCTGTTTCTTTTCCGGGCTTGCCTGATTTCGGAGATTTTGGTTTTATTTTTAAAACATCCTCGCCATCTGAAAAACTTAAGGCAAAAAAAGTTTTTGGAAATTTTTCCAATAATTCAAGAATCTCTTTTCCAGACATTTCATTATCAATTAAATATTTTTTAACGCCTCGAAATTGCTTGATTTCTTTAAATTTAATTTCATTTTTTAAATCAGATGTGGAAATAATTGCGCCCGTCACATTTGTTTTTCTTTCGCCTAATTTTTTAGCCATTATCCCTATAAGCTCGTTGGCAAATTCCGCAGAAGTTTTTATTTTATATCCTGATTTGGATTTTTTTGCTTCAATCAAAGCTCTGTTTTTAAATTCTCCTCTGCTGAATTTTTGAAATTGCAGGCGAATAGAATTATCTATTTGGTTGTCAAATATTTTTTTTATGAAATTCATACCTTATTTTGTAAAAATTCATTTATAAATCTTTTTTTAAAAAGATTACCTTTATAAATTTGCCACTCGTTTAAATAATTGAGGAAAAAGAGAATGGATAAAGAACATTTTAGAAATCTAACTTCTACAGGAATAATTTTAGTCTTGTTAGTTCTTTCTTTCTTTCTATTAAAATCAATTCTCCTGTCTATAATCATGGCGCTTATTCTTGGATATCTTTTTTATCCTCTGTATAAAAAGATAAATAAATTTATAAAATCAGAAAATATTTCAGCTTTTTTAATATGTTTAATCTTAGTGCTTATAATTATTCTTCCAATCTGGTTTTTAACCCCCATCTTAATTGAAAAGTCTTTTGATTTTTTTGTATCTTCCCAGCAAATAGATTTTATAACTCCTCTTAAAAATTTTTTCCCAAATATTCTTGCTTCTGAACAATTTTCCCAAGAAATTGGGTCTACAATTTCCTCTTTTGTAACAAAAGCTTCAAATTCCCTTATGAATTCATTTGCAGATTTAATAAGAAATTTTCCAACTATTATTTTACACCTCACAGTAGTTTTTTTTACTTTTTTTATCGCATTAAGAGATCAAGAAAAATTTGTAGATTATATTAAAAGTGTTTTGCCTTTTTCAAAAGAAGTTGAAACCAAATTATTTGAATCATCAAGAGCCATAACCGTCTCAGTGGT
Source organism: Nanobdellota archaeon (assembly GCA_030689875.1). Taxonomy (GTDB): domain Archaea; phylum Nanobdellota; class Nanobdellia; order Pacearchaeales; family GW2011-AR1; genus JWKY01. Next base: position 6,825 of record JAUYHR010000115.1, on the reverse strand, counting down.
TTATGGCAGAATTTTCTTGGGAGCTCTTCAGGGAATTGTAGCAAGTATAGGTTTGTTTATATTCGGAGTTCCGCATGCTTTGCTTCTTTCAATTTTAACAATTATTGCAGGAATTCTTCCAATTATTGGAACAGGAATTGTTTGGGCGCCGGTGGCTATTTATCTTTTTGTTCAGGGGAATCTTTTTCCGGCAATAGGAGTTATTATCTTTGGTCTTGTTGCAACCATCATTGACAATTTTCTTCAGCCAATATTGCTTGCTAGATGGATGAAAATGAATTCAGCATTAGTTTTAATTGGGATGATCGGAGGTTTATTTACATTTGGACTTCTTGGAATACTCCTTGGCCCGTTAATAATCGCTTACCTTCTTATAGTTTTGGAGATTTATCGAGATAAAAAAACACCGGGAGTGTTTATAGAACCCGCTCAACATGTTAAACAATTAAATTAGCGGAGATTAGATGCAACTAAAAATTAAATTTTTAAAATGGTCTGCAGGATTTCCGGTAGTAATGTTAAATAATAAAACCGCAGAAAATTTAGGAGTTTATAGCAAGGATAGAATTATTCTAAAAACTATTTCCAAACCAGCGAGGGAGATTTCCACTATTGTTGATGTTATAGAAGAAATAGTGGCTGAAAATGAAATTTTAGTTTCTTCAGAACTTAAAGAAAAATTAAATTTAAAAAAAGGGCAATTTGTTGAAGTTATTTTATCTCCAATATTAAATAGCTTGACTTTTATTAAGAAAAAATTGAACAACAAAAGATTATCTCAAAAAGAAATTGAATCAATAATTAAGGACATCGCGAATAATGCTCTTTCAGAAGCGGAAATCGCGCTTTTTGTTTCAGTGATGTATGAAAAAGGCATGAATTTTAAGGAAAATATTTTTTTAATTAAAGCTATCTTGAAAACAGGGAAAATTTTAAAATTAAAAAACAAATTTATAGTCGATAAACATTCCATTGGGGGAATTCCGGGAAACAGAACTACTCCAATAGTTGTTTCTATTTGCGCTTCAGATGGGTTGATTTTTCCAAAAACTTCTTCAAGAGCGATAACAACTTCTGCAGGAACAGCAGACACAATTGAAGTTCTTGCTCCCGTTGAATTTCCAATAAACAAAATAAAAGAGATAATAAAAAAAACAAATGCGTGCATGGTTTGGGGAGAGGGGCTGGGGATGGTTCCCGCAGATTCTAAAATAATTGTGGTGGAAAAAGCTTTGAGAATAGATCCTGAATCGCAGTTGTTGGCGTCTATAATGTCCAAGAAACTTGCTGTCGGAAGCAATTATATTTTAATAGATATTCCTTATGGAAAAAATGCAAAAGTTAGTTTATCAAACGCAATTAGATTAAAACAGAAGTTTGAAAAAATAGGCAAATATTTCAGGAAAAAATTAGAAGTTGTTTTAACCGACGGGGATCAGCCAATTGGAAACGGGATAGGACCTGTTTTAGAGATGATTGATGTTTTAAAAGTTCTTGATCCTGCCCAGCAAGGACCAAAGGACTTGGAAAAAAAATCAGTATTTCTCGCTGGAAAACTTTTAGAAATGACTAGAAAAGCAAAGAGAGGTCAGGGAATTAAAAAAGCTGAAGAAATTTTAAATTCAGGAAGAGCATATAAAAAATTTAAACAAATTATTCAGGCGCAAGGCGGCGCAATAAAAAAATTAATTCCCGGGAAATTTAAGCATAATTTATTAGCAAACAAAACTGGAAAAATCTTAGAAATAAATAATAAATCCATAAATTTGCTTGCAAGAATTGCAGGCTGTCCGACGGATAAATATGCGGGAATTTATTTATATTTTCATAAAAATGATAAGATTAAAAAAAATGAAAAGCTCTTGACTATTTATTCAGAATCTGAATCAAGACTTCGCGAAGCTGTGCGATTTTATGCTAAAAACAAGATAATAATTATAAAATAGAATATAGCAAAGAATTTAAATGATGGATTTTTATTTTTTTCATGACAGGCGTTAGGAGAGGCTCTAAAGAACAATTAGTTGAATACTTTAAAAAAAATTTAAAAAAAGGGTATACAACTGACAGTCTTAAATGGGCGTTGATTAATCAGGGATATTCCAGAGTTATTGTAGAAGAAGCATTAGAAATAGCTCAAAAAGAAATGGCTAAAGAAGCGCCTATTCTTAAAGAAAAACCGAGGATAAATTATCAGGTTCTTGACAAAGACGGCAAACCCGTTGAATTTAAAAATTCTTTTTGGAAAAAAATTTTAGGATTTTTTAAGGGATAGCAAGATTTTTAACTCATTCTTTGATAATTATTTTATAGTTTAAAATTTTTACAAAATTTTAACTTCATGCCTCTACTCGGCACCACGCTCGGTATTGGTAATTTAATGCGGAAAGATAGTCTCCGCGTAATGCCTCGGTCGCATAATGGTATTGCATCTGCCTTGAGAGCAGAGCCCGTAAGGGCCTCCAGGTTCGATTCCTGGCCGGGGCGTTTGTGAATTGAGCGAAGCGAAATCACATAAAATTATTCTGAATCGAACCGTGGGTCTCGATTCCCGAGAGATTTCACGGAGGACAAATTATTTTTATATTTTGTCTATTGTAAAATTACCGAGTGAGGTCTCGAGCCGGCCGGGGCTTTTATAAATTTTAAATTATTTTTTCAATGGGGCTGCGCTGCTCCCAACCTCACTCAGAATTAATTTTATTCTTCACTTTGTAAATTTTCTCTTCGTGAAGTTGCTCGGATTTGAAGTTCAAATCCAAAATCTTTTTCAATGGGGCTGCGCGGATTTGAACCGCGGTCGCCAGGTCCCAAACCTGGAATACTACCAGGCTATACTACAGCCCCAATAGATTAATTGATTTTAAAAGATTAATAAAGTTTGTGATGAAACATTTTAACCTCAATAAATAATAATACAAACATTTTAAAAACCATTTTCTGATTATTACTATATGCTAAAATGGTAAAATTAAAAAAAATAAAATCAGCAGGAAGATTTGGAGCAAGATATGGGAAAACTCCGAAAGCAAGACTTGTTAAAGTTGAAGAGAAACAAAGAAAAAAACAGAAATGTCCTTTTTGTCAAAAGTTAGGCGCAAAAAGATCATCTAAAGGAATTTGGAAATGCAGACGAAAAACTTGCGGAAAAAAATTTGCGTCACATGCTTTTTACTTAGGAAAATAATACAATGAAAAACTTAAATATAAAAAGGAGTTTAGCGTAATATTAAGATGGTAGTATACAAATGTTTTAAATGCAAAAATAAATTAAAAGACGAAGATCTTAAAAAAAGATTTGTCTGTCCTGCTTGCGGAAGCAAGATATTTTATAAACCAAGGACAAAAGTCAAGACAGTAAAAGCCGAATAATTCTTAAAATAAAAATGTCAGACGAGAAAACAAAAAACATTCAGGAAGTTCAATTTTTAGAACAGAATCTTCAAAATCTCTTTTTTCAAAAACAAGCTTTTCAAATGGAGCTTACAGAGACGCAATCTGCTTTAAGAGAAATAGAATCTTCTAAAGAAGACGCGTATAAACTAATTGGTCAGCTGATGATTAAAGTGCCGAAGTCTAAGATAATAGAAGAACTTTCTGAAAAAGACAAACTTTTAAATTTAAGAATCAAAAATCTTGAAAAACAAGAAAACTCTTTTTCTGAAAAACTTGAACAGCTTCGGGGAAAAATATTAAGCAAATAGTATATATCTTAAACCCGAAATATTTATAAATCAAACCAAACATAATTTAATATGGTTATGAACAAAATAAAGAGGATGTTTTCAAACACCCTTGGAGAATCTGGGGGAGACGAATATCTCGAAATTGATTTAGAGCAGGAAGGCGACAAGCAGGGCAAAGTTCTCGTAAAATTATTTACATTAAATCAGTATGAAGATGTAAATGTTATTTTAAATGCTTTAAGAGACGGATACACCATCGTAATTGTTGATTTCAGAGTTTTAAAACAAAAAGATCCTGTTGAATTAAAAAGAGCAGTATCAAAAATAAAAAAAACAATTGACGCTCTCGGAGGCAGTATCGCAGGACATGAGAATCTTATTGTTGCAACGCCTTCTTTCGCCAGAATTCATAAAGAGCTTCCTCCAGCAAAGCCTGCTAAAAGCAAGTTTGATGATTATTAGGTAGGTGGCTCGGATTTATTTATGTTCTATCCAAACAGCTTTTTGATTATTAATTCAGCTTCTAAAACTTTTCTGACACGACAATCTTCTTAATTTCTGCGAAGCCGAGAGTTTTGCTTTTGGCTATTTTTGGTTTCATTTCAAAAGTAAAGCTCGAGCAGATATTTTTCAAAAACTAAACCTTCGCAATACTAAACACCGTCTTCAAAGCTACAATTATCGTCGCAGGAATAAATAATATTAATAAAGCCCCAAAAATAGAAGAAACAACATCTCCGAGTCCGAGTCCAATTAAAGACCCCGATACGCTTTCTTTTCCAAACTTGCTTACTATTACTAATACGGCTCCGGCAATAAGAAAAGTATGGTTTTCTTCTCCTTCTACTTTTATGAAACTTCCAACAACTATTCCTATGATGACTAAAAGCCCGTAAATTTGCTTGCTGTATGTAACTAAATAAGGAATTTTAATTAGCGTAGTAAACACACCGACCATAACTGCAAGCACGACACCGACTAAAAAAGCCCAAGCCCCGATAATGTTCTCTTTAGATTTTAATACCATTTTTTAAAAAATCTAATACAAATTTTTCCTGAATTTGCTTTAGATTTTAACACCATTAATATTTTCTAAGTTGGTTTCATATAAATATTTTTCTATTTAAACATTTTTCATTAAAAAAAGTTTTGCAAATTTCATTTTAATTATTTTTCCAATAGAAAAATTATTTCTTCTTCATTTCTTTTTTAGGCTTTGCTTCTTCTTTTTTAGCGGCTTCAGGAGTAGCGACGGCAGCTGCAGGAGTTTTTCCTGCTGTCTCGCCTTCTTTAGCAACAGTTGTTGCTGTTGCTGCAACGCCTGCTTTTGCAGTAGCTTCTGCTTCAGCAGCTTCTTTAGCAGCTTGTTCTTGCTTAACTATATCTTCTTGCTGTTTCTTTACCTTTGCAAAATATTCATCAAGAGATTTTCTCTTTTCCGGCGGAGTTTCTGTCAAACCTTTTTTTATTTCTTCAGCGAAATTGCCTTCCTCAATTAATTGCCCGACTTCTGAAGCAGGATGATTTTCAACAAGAACTCCCAAGCTGACACAAGTTCCAATTATTGTTTTAACAGATGATTTCAAATCCTTGCAAAGCAAATCTTTGTGCTTGGTTTTTGCAATAGAAATAATTTGCTCAATAGATGCGTTTGCAATTTTTTGTTTTTTTTGAAGACCAGAGCCCTTGTCAAGCCCTAATTCTTTTTTTAATAATTCTGAAACAGACGGAGAAGACACACTTACTTCAATTTTTTTTGTTGACGGCTCTACAGAAATTTCCACAGGCACTTTTAATCCTTTGAAATCTTTTGTTGCGTCATTTACTTGTTGAATTATCTGCCCGACATTTAATCCTAAAGGACCAATTTTCTGAGCCAGAGCTGGACCGGGCTGCATTGCCCCTCCGTCGACTAAAAGTTTAATTTGAATCATTTTTATTTATTTTTCTCCTTCCTCTCTTCTTATAACTTTAACATTATCTATTTTAACTGTAACTGGCAACGGAACAACCGCGCCAAGCAAACTTATTACAACTTCTTCTTTTTGCTTGTTTATTCTTAAAACTTTTGCTTTTTCTTTTTTAAACGGCTCTGCAATTATTTCAACTAAATCTCCTTCTTGTATTGAAATAGTTTCTACAGAAGGTTGTATCATGTTTTCTATTTCTTCATAACTAAGAGTTTTGCCGATAATTCCTTTAACGTATGGAAGATTATAAACTGCTTCCTCTGCTGAATCTCTGTCTTCAGCTTCTAAAAGAATATATCCTCTTAAGCCGTGAGGCCTTGAAACAGAATACACTTTAATGTTCTTTTTTTCTGCTCTCTCTGATATCATGTCGAGGGCTCTTTCTTCTTTGTTCGTCGTTACTTTTATAATGAAAATCATTTTGTGTTGTGAGATTGTTCGCACTACCTCTTAATCATCTAAGAAGTAGATATAGATATTTAAAATTATAGGTTTATAAATTTTTGCAAACAAAAATTAATAACTAAAAATCTTCTCAAGAGGATACTTTTTGACTGATTTTTGGTCTATAAACTTTTACACAAAAATTTTCATGACTAAAGCAATTATAAATCCTATAAAACCAAGAATTAAAATCCCAATTGCCGAAACTTTTGCAACTTTTTCAAATTCTTCTTTTGTTGGTTTTTTCAAAGTGTGCCAGACGCGGACGCATTTACCGAAAAAAGATTTTATTGATTCCATGATTAAATTATAATAGAGGAGTTTTTAAATTATTTGGGGGGATTTTAATTTTAAAAATATCTAATTCTAAGAAAAACAATCATTCAAAAAATTCAATTCCTAATTCTTCTTCAATTTCTTTGTGTTTTAAAGATTCGGTGGAGGAATCTCTGCCGCCGGTAATCTGCGCGCTTTTGACTCCTGTAACAATTAATAAAACTCTGATTGATTTATCAAGGTCTTCTGAAATCTGGGCTCCGCCGATTAATTTAGCTTCCGGATTTAATTTGTTTCCGATTGTTTCTATTATTAATTTATATTCGTCCAAGCTCATGTCCGGTCCGCCAAAAACATTGACGAGGGCTCCGGTGGCATTTGAAATATCTACGTCGAGGAGAGGGTTGTCTATTGCTTTTTCAACAGCTTCTATTGCTCTGTCTGCTGTA
>JAUYHR010000114.1 GCA_030689875.1 Nanobdellota archaeon | reverse complement strand
CCCCTGACTTTTTCCAATTTCTCCGAGCATATAACTAAATGCTAAAATTCCAATTATTAAAATTAAGATTTGTGCTATTGATAAAATTTTTTTATTAACTCTTTTTTTATTTTTCATTATTTAATTTCTCCCCTATATTCCGAATTTGGAGTTGTTTCATCTCCTTTGTAAAGAGTTATTTTTTCTCCAACAGTTTCTTTAACCTCTTTGCTTTGTTTTAATTTTTGGAAAATTACAGTTATTATTTCTGAATTAGGATCTCCCAACCAGCCGGTTCCTGTTTCTTTTCCTTTTTCAGTAATAATATCTTTATAAAACGCAGAAGGTTTATATCCACAATCTCCAATAGATCTTGTCATTTCCCTGATTGTTTTAAGCCATTGCTCGTGAGTATAAAATGGTTTTACTCTTCTTCTTTCTGAATCTTTTCCGTCGCCAGTATCATCACAATCTATTGTATTTCCTTTTTCCTTTCCTGTTTTAGAATTATCTATTGAATCTGGTTCATCAACTTTCTTTTTACAATAATATCCTTCTCTTTTGGAGAAATACGCATTTTGCACTTTTTCATCAAGTTTTCCATCTCCTAATTGAAAATTTTTTAAAGTTTCAACATCTTCATAATTTGTTCCATCTGAACTTCCATATCCTGGAATAGCATAACATCCATCTATACATTTATTTGCAGCTTCTTTTTTACCATCTTCCGCAAATTTATCTTTGTCTATAAGAATTCCTGTTTCAAAAAGCACCCTTTCTGTAATCCCGCTTGTTTTAGCGCAAAGATCTTCTCCATTTTGATTCCAGAAAGTAGTTCCAGGAGTAAAAATAGGATAGCAAATTCCTTGTTTTTCATTATACTCTTCTAACTTGGTTCCATTTAACTCTCCATCACCAACAACTGTTCCTTCCAAATTATATCCCGGAACCCATTTACATCCAGATTCTCTTTTATCAACTACTTTTTCGCATGAACTTTTTGTTTTAAATGCAAGACAGGTTACATCTTCATTTGCAAAACAAGCAGCTACTCTTTTATTTGCAGAATCTGTAGTTTCTTTACAAATAGAATTTCTATATTCTTTACATGGCTCAACTATTGTTTCTCCATCATAACATTTTAATTTATAATATCTGCTTCCAGGAAGATTATAATCATTATACCCTTCTCTTAATTCATCTTTTTTTGCATCATCCAGTTTATAAGGAACATGAGGATAAGTTCCTTCTGATTCAGCGCACCAGCTTTCGCCGTGTTTATATTTTTCATTAATTTTATCTACATCTCCGTCATTATTTGTATCATAAAAACAAGACAGCTCTCTGCAAACATTATTTCCATATTTTGGAGAGGTTGTCGGCATTCCATCATCTCCGCTTTTATATTCAGCGCCAATAGTTCCCAATCTATAACTGCAATCCCCGCAAGTTGAACTTGGCGTGCTTCCTACAGAACATTTCGGGTCCTGAATTTCTTCCCAATAATTTGTATTTGCAAACATACTTGAATCATAAATATTTGCTTTGTTTTCGCAGGTATCTTTAAAATAAACTTTGTCGTCTACGATTTTTGTTTCTTTGCTTTTTGCGCAATCAGATAATCCCTGAGCAGAACATAAAAGTCCTTTGCGAAAATCTCCATTTAAAGAACTGCACCCGCTTTGGGTAGTGCGAACGCAGTCTATTTTTACTGAAGTTTCAGGCGTAGAACTTTCTCCTCCAAAAAGATTTTCAAAAAATCCCGAAGGAGCAGATTCAGATGTAATTGCTTTTTCTAAAATACACGCGCCTTCTTCAGGAGTAGTATCTAAAGTAAAACACTGGGATTGCGAATTTATATCTTCTCTAAAATCAACATCGACGCTGTAATCGGTTGCGAGTTGCTGACAGGCAGGTTCATTAACAAATGCAACTTCTTGTCCGAGAATACAGCATCCTGGTTTGCATTCGGAAATTTCATTTTTATCTTTATCTTCCCATTTTCCACCAGTGTTTTCACAAATTGTTTTTGGAGTGTTTGAAGTGCATCCTCCCGTATTTTCATTCACGCATGTTCCTGTTTTGCAATATCCTGTTTGACTGCAGGAAGTTGGAGTCCAGCTAAATAATCCTGTTGCTTTTTCAGACTCTGGAACTTGCTGACACCAAGCTCCTGTATTTGTTTTTTCTGCGCAGCCTAATTGTTCAGCCGAAGCTAAAAAACTAAAAATAACAATTAATAAAAATGCGGTAAAAATTATTATTATTTCTTTAGTTTTCATTTTTGTATTTTTAACCAGCCGGGGCAAACGCAAGGCTTCTTGAAGCAAATTGGAATTTGTCGTCTGTATTTTTATCTGTTAATATATAAATTGTTGTGTCATCTGTTTGCGGATATTTTTCAACTTTTAAATTGCTGTAAACGTCCATATAGCTGTCTGGATCTGCTCCTCCGTATATAGTTTCCCACTCTATTATATTTTGTGCAATAGCAGTAAGTTCATAAAGATTATTGTTCAAAATTACTCTAAATGTTTCTCTTCTTTGAGTTTCATCTGCTTTTGAAAATGTAAATTCGTTGTTAATTGTTGTAAGAATTTTATTTGGGAGAAGTTCAACAATTGTCTCTCCTGTTTTTAAGCTTGTTTGATAATTTGCTTTTTCGTAATTTTCTTTCAGAGAATTAAAACAAAACTTCACATCTTCTTCAATACTTTTTTTAATTTCATCTTCAATATGATTTCTTAAAAAAGGAATTTGCACGATGCAGGGTTTATAATATTCATTGCTATAACACAAGTATTGCAATTTATTATCCTGATATAAAATACTTGGTTCAGGCTCCAAACTCCCTCCTTGCGACGAGATTAATTCAACATTTTCTTTTATTGTATCTTCAAGACAGGTCTGGATAAAATTTTCAGGAGATTGAGGTTTTTCAAATCCGACGGCAGTTCTTAATTTAGGAATTGCAAAAAGCAAAGCAACTATTGCTACAACAAGAATTGCAACAATTATAAAAATTGTAAGTTGTCCTTTCTTCCTTCCCTCTTTAACTCGACCACGCTTGGGCGAGTTTGTCAAAAAATTTCCTATTTTTTGTTCCCCCTTTTCATTAATATTATATGATATTTTAATTTAAAAACATTTAGTTTATGTTCTTGAAAATTAATTTTTGTTTTTATAAAAAAATTATCTAATTTATTTTCCAAAAGTATATTTTAGTCCAACCCCCACTTCAAAGCCATTATCTATCTCACTATTTGCAAAAATTCCTGCTTCTAATGAAAATGACACATTTTTTAAGGACTCTTGAAAAGGAAAAAATTCTAATTCCTGACCCAAAAATAAAGACGAAGATCTATAACCTCTTTCATTTTTAATTATAGAACGATATATTCTCAGGTTGAAATAATCGTACTCAATCTTTGAGGAAGGAGAAATAAGTCCTAAGTTCAACCCAATTCCAAAATTGTTATATTTAATTTTATCTCGGTAATCTTTAATTTTAAATGAACCATACATTAAATTAAGGCCTATTTTATCTTTTGTGTTTCTATTTCTATATTTTATTAAGGGATTTATTTCAAAAAATGAACTTTTAAGAGTTCCATCAGCATATGCCATTCCAATTGACCCCCCAATTTTTAATATTGCTTTTGGTTTTTTGGCTTCTTTTTGTTCTGTTCTAATTCTTTCCAATTCTTTCTCCTGCTCTATTCTAATTTTTTCTCTCTTTTCATTTTCTACTCTAAGTTTTTCTTCCTGTTCTCTTTTAAGTTTTTCTTCCTGTTCTCTTTTAAGCCTCTCTCTTTCCAGCTTCTCCTTGGAATAATTTTCAACTTTTTTAATCTCTTCTTCAGAAAGAAATTT
>JAUYHR010000100.1 GCA_030689875.1 Nanobdellota archaeon | reverse complement strand
AAATATTTTTGCTAGTATGTCTAATCCTGCTTCTTTTGCACTTTTTCCTGAGTACACAATATCTATTACAAAATCAGCAATTCCTATTGTTACTGCAGTTTCTGTTGAACCATTAAAATACAAAATATTCTTTGGATATCTATATTTTGAAAAATATTGATCAGTTATTTGAGAATATTTTTTATTAACTGCCACGGTTGAATTTTCTAATTTTTTATCCTCTTTTCCAAGTAAACAAAGAGTTGGGCACTGAAAAATTGCGTTTTCGCATTCCCAAGGAATTTTTTGAACAACTTGTACTTTAGAATTCTTATTTTTTAGATTATATTCAATAAATAAGTCTTCTCCAGTTAAGCCAATGCAATTTCTTTTTTTTGAAATTAATTCAGTGAAAAAAGGCACATCTTCTGCTCGCACTATTATTTTTTCATTATCGAGTTTTTCAAGTTCAGTGCGATATTTTTCAAGCCCTGAATTCTTTGGCAATATTAATAGACAATTTTTGTCAATTTTATTGGCGATGAAGAGATGAATCACTTTGTAAAAATAGTTGTTCTTGATTTTCTTTTTTTTCCATATCATCATCTCCTTTATCAATTAGATAAAATTAATTATCAAATAACTTCTTTATTTTTTTAGTATCGATTTCTATTGAAAATTGCATTCCATTAAACATATTTTTCATAGAAATAGTGTCTGATTTTAATTCATTTTCACCAATCATTCCAACGACTCTATATCCTTTCTTTTCAGCGTATTCAAAATTCTTTGAAATACTTTTGTCCATTAAATCAATCTCGCAAATAATTCCAGCTTCCCTTAGCTTTGTAGCAATTTCTAAAATCTTTTTATTATCAATCTTAATTCCAAACAAATAAAGCCCATTAACTCTTACTTTTTCATCTCTTTCTTTTAAATAATCAAATATTCTACTAACTCCAAAAGAAAATCCGCACGCGGGTGTTTCATTTCCACCATAAAGTCCAATAAGCTTGTCAAATCTTCCTCCAGCAGCAATGCTTGGTCCATTTTCTATTTTTGCTTCAAA
>JAUYHR010000099.1 GCA_030689875.1 Nanobdellota archaeon | reverse complement strand
CCAAGCTTTCATCTCCCTTAATTGTTTAATATCATTTTTCTTCAAGTCTCTTAAGTCACTTAATTCGTAATAATCCATTAAAATTCTTCCAATACCTAACCCCCAAGCCAAAACAGGTATAGGTTCTCCTAGTAATGGAGTTGTAACTTCGGGTCTGAACATTCCTGCTCCCCCTAGTTCTATCCAAGTTTTTTTAATAGGATGATAAACATCAACTTCAACAGATGGTTCAGTATATGGGAAAAATGCTGGACGGAATCTAACTTTTTCAAATCCCATCTTATTGAAAAATTCTCTTAAATAACCTAATAAATTTCTAAGATTTGCATTTGGGTCTATAACTATTCCTTCTGTTTGTTCGAATTCAAATGAATGACTCCAATCGACTGTTTCGTTTCTGAAGTTATTTCCTATTGTGAAGAATTTAGCAGGTAAGTCTTCTTTTTTTAGTTTAGCTAATGTTTGAGCAGATAGGACTGTAGTGTGTGTTCTCATTACTAATTTTTTTGCTTTTTCCTCATCCCAATCATATTGCCAACCTTTACTATTTTTATCTCCTCTTTCATGCATCTCTTTTACTTTTTGAGAAAATTCTTTTGGTAAAGTTCCTTTTTGTTTTAGGAAAATACTGTCCTGTAAATCTCTGGCTGGATGGTCTTGGGGAGTGAATAGTGCGTCAAAATTCCAGAAAGAAGTGTTGATAATATCTCCTTCCATTTCTTTAAACCCTAAGTCTAACCAAATTCTTTTAGCGTAATCTATTGCTTGATTAACAAAATGTCTTTTTCCTGAGTAAATTTTTGGGACTTGAATTTTAACATCATATCTCCTGAATTTTTTATTTTTGTAAGAACCTGTTTTTAACATTTCAGAAGTTAAAGTTTCAATTAAATTTATTTTTAGATTTTCTTTTGATAATTCTTCTCCTAAAAGTGTCAATGTTATTTCAATATCTTTTGTTAAATCTTCTTTTAGAATTTCTTTTCTCTTTTGGAATTCTTTTAGAATATGTAATTGTTCATCAGACAGAGTTTTAGGATCTAAAGGTAAATTTTTTAAAAATTCTTCAGATAATTTTAAGATAGAGTCTTCTTCTTTTAGTTTAGTTATTTTTTGGCCTAGTTGAATTAAATTTCTTTTCTTTAATAGACCTAAACAAGCATTGATTTCATCTTTTTCTAAATTAGCTTTTTTTTGTAATTCTTCTAGTGTTAATGGTTTAGTTAATGCTTGGAGAAAACGTCTTTCAGGCAAACCTTTTTCTAAATATAATTTTCCGTTTTTATCTAAGGTTATTAATTCCTTGGTTGTTTTTTTTGTTTCTATTAAATTTCTATTAGATAGCCATTGTAAGGCTCTTATTACTTCTACTTCTTGTAGATTAGATTCTTTAATTAAAGTTGAGGATTTTTTTATTGTTTTTAGTAAAGGTAATATTTTTCTTTCTAAAGGTGTTAAAGACTCTATTAGTTTTTGATGTTTAGATTTTGGAGTTGATTTTATTTCTTCTAAGAATTCTTCTTTTAATTGTTCTATGTTTTTGGGTAAAATTTTTCCTATATATTTAGATTCTTTTAAGTATTTTTTTCCACTTCTTACTGTATGAAATAGGTAATAGTAATATTGTCCTTTTATTTTTACTTTTTTTAGATAAGGCATTGAATAAGTTAATTACCACAATTATATAAATGTTTTTATTAATTACCACGTATTATTTAATATAATAGTTAATTACCACAATTAAGATT
>JAUYHR010000095.1 GCA_030689875.1 Nanobdellota archaeon | reverse complement strand
CATCTTCACCTCTCGATAATTTTAAGTAATTTCCAAATTCTAGTTCTTTTGCTATTTTTGCTAAACTTTTAGTATTTACTAAAAGTGAGCGGATATTGGTTAAAATTCCCTCATTAAACTGAGGATACGTATTAAAGAGATGTTTTGAAATAACAAAAGATATTATACTGTCGCCTAAAAATTCAAGCCTTTCATTTGAAGAAACTATTTCTTTTGTTTCATTTAAAAAACTTCTATGCGTAAATGCCTGATTAAATAAATCTTGATTTTTAAATTTAGGAAGTGCTGTCATTTTTTATAAGTTTTCCAAGTGCCCCGTTTATAAATGCGGGACTTGTTTCTCCTCCGTATTCTTTGGCAAGTTCTATTGCTTCATCTATTATAACTCTTGGTGGTGTTTTTTTAACAAGAGATAGTTCAAAAACGGCAAGTCTAAGAATTGCTAAATCAACTTTATTAATTTTTTCTACAGAAAATTGTGGTGCTGCAATTCTAATTATTTTATCTATTTTTTGCTTATTTTTTAAAATATCTAGTGCAACTTTACCTACTTTTTGTTTATGAAACTCAATTTTAAAAAGATCCTCAACGGTTTTTTGCCTATTGGTATGTCTTGGATCCAGAGGATTTTTCATTATTCTTTTGTAGTTTTTTGTTTTTTAACTTTTTGTTTTACTACTTCCTGACCTTTGTAGAACCCGCAATTTGGACAAACCGCATGAGGCAAAATTGAGCTTTGACAATTTGAGCACAAAATAGTTGCATTCAATTTTAAATGAATTGCCGCTCTTCTTTTCCCCTGTCTTGCGCGTGAGTGTCTTTTCTTGGGTTCTTGTGGCATATGCGTATTTTACTTTATTTCGAGGTTAGTTTCAAGAAGTATTAATCTGGGGATACCCGTATTTTATTTGTGAGTTCAATTTTTTTCTTTAATTTAGGAAATTCATCAATTCTTTCAAATAAATTTTCTGCTTCTTTTTTTGTTTTTTGAATTAAATCAAAATCAGAAAAGTTGGCTACTTTTAATTCAGGGATACCGTGTTGCATCGTTCCGTAGATTTGTCCTGGTCCTCTTAATTTTAAATCTAATTCGGCAAGAACTGCTCCCAAATGAATACTTTCCATCGATTTTAATCTTTCTAGGGTTTGTGGATTAGTACTACTTGTAAATAAAAGACAAAATGATTCTTTATCGCTTCTACCTACTCTGCCTCGCATCTGGTGAAGTTGCGCAAGTCCAAATCTTTCTGCTTCTTTTTTTGTTTTTTGAATTAAATCAAAATCAGAAAAGTTGGCTACTTTT
>JAUYHR010000090.1 GCA_030689875.1 Nanobdellota archaeon | reverse complement strand
TTCGAAAGCTCCAAAAAATAATTCAAAATCCCCGTCTGTATCAGAAATTACAAATCTTAAAGGAACAAACTTAAAATCACCTTCACCCAATTTAACTGGAATTTCTTTCTCTTCAGTATCTTCTTCGCCTAAATATTCAATCTGTTTATCCTTCCAATTTTTATAAAATAATTTTGCAAGTTCAGCATAAGTTTTTCCCCTCTCAAAAAAGACTTTGGCTTTTTGAGTATTAAAAAAAGTTTTTTCTAAAAGCCCGGTTGCCTTTAAAATTTTTTCTTTTAAATTTCCTTCATCTCCTTCAAGATTTTTAATTTCTTCGTATTTTAAATTAAAATCTTCTTCATAATCCTCGCTTAAATTCAAACCCTCTATCCAAATTTTTTCAAGCTCGCTTATTGTTTTATTTTTAGTTCCTGCAAATTGAAGCGCGTCATCCATGCTTTGCTGGTCAAGCCAGCACTTTACATTTTGCCCGACGTCTGAACATCTTCCTGTTTCAATCCATCTTGAAGAATCTGTTCCTTGCCCTGGATTATTTGTTGCGCAAATTCTTGTAATTCCTCTTTTATAAATTTCCGGGCTGATTACTCCTTCTGCAGATGACTGAATATTTGGAGTTAGGAAATTATAAATGCTTGGAGTTCCTGAAGCGCATTCTTTTTCTGAGCTAATTCCTGTTTTTGTAATTTGTTCTTTTGCATACTGGTCTTTTACATAATCCACTGCAAACGAAGTTGAAACTTCTTTGAATCCGCACTCTTCCTGTCCATTAACATTTATACATAATTGTTTATAGCCGGCAGGAGCAGTGAAATCTTTTGTTTCAGTTGCGCTCTCTCCGACGGGAATAAATCCTGACGCAACATTTCTGATAAAAGAAGCATCCTGATAAAGACTTCCTTCAGCGTCGGGTTTTAAATAAACCCTATAATATACTGGCTGATCTTTTCCTGCATAAATTGTATAAAATACTTTATATTGCGAAACCGGCGGAACGGTAACATCTGAATACGGAATCTCGTCAAATCTTGCATGGAACTGAACAGGGGAATCCGGCTCCGTCACAGCATTGAAAAGAGTTTCAAGTTTTGGAACAGCTCCTGAAATAAATCCTTTGCAGACAGGAGCAGCTAATTGTTCAGACGTGGTTCTTGCTTTAAATGCATTATAAGAATTTAATCCATAGCTTTGCGTAAAATAATCTACAGATTTGCTTGCGCTTTCCCAGGCATTTGCTACCCCTAAATACTCTCCGCCTCCGCGGGTTCCCTGGCCAAAAACTTTTGCCATAGCTTTAGAAATTCCAATTTTTCCTATCGGCGCTGCCTGTCTCCAGAAAAATTCGCACATATAAACGCTTTGTATCTCGTCGCAAATTCCAACTGTCTCCCCCGTATCTAAACTTGTCTGTAAACAATCTCTGTATGCTTTTTCAACTGAAGTAAATCCGTCCAAACTTGCCTGCAATCCGGTAAGACAAACAGGAACGTAAATATTTTCTTTTGCATTCGGCAAACATAAAAGAGTGCTTCCTACAACCCCCGACTGAATTACATCTTTAACAACATACTCTCCTCCAAAATTACATCTTGAATTCGGACAGATAACAGGGTCGCACAAATTAAAAATTAAATTGCATTCTTTGGGGGACATAAAATCCTGGCACTGAATATTCGGGACTTCAACTGCCGGATCGCCGACGTCAACATTAATAGAACCTCCAACTCTTGTATTAATTCTAATTTTATCTCCAATTTTTAAATTTGGATTTCTTGCTCTTGCTGTAGATGCCTGCTCAATAGCACTGACTGCGCTTTCAACTAAAGTAATTGCTTCGCTCTCGCTTAAGCCGGGAAAACTTCTGTAAGTTTTGCTTGATTCTAAAAATATCTGCTGACAAGTATCGTCTGCAATTCCAGAAAAAAATTCTTCAATTCCGTCTGCTCCAACATTGCATAAATAAAAATTATTTACTCTGCCGGAACTATCATAACTTTTTATATTTCCTAATGTCGGTAAAGTCTGTCTCGCAGCAGCATACCATCCATTTTTTAAATCAAATGGAACAACAGAAGGCAAATTTTTATATGCTTCAGTTTCATAATATTTTACAACAGGTTTTTCAGAATCAGCGGATTTCTTAAATGGATTTGCATAACTGCTTGCGTCGTATTTTTTAAAATAAATATTTTTTAATTCTTCTGCTTCTCCTTGGCTTACTCTATTTTTTCCCAAACTATCATAAACCATTAAACCATCCACATCTCTTTTAATTGATAAAATCTCTGTGCCGGCAGAATCTTGTAAAACAATTAAATATTGTTTTCCATTTGTTATTTGAACTGGCTGAACAGGAACATTAGAATCTAATGCAGAAATTTTCCCTTCATTCATAATTCCAGTATAAGGAATTTCTTTAGCTTCTTTTAAAATCAAAGTTGAAATTTGCGAGGATTCAATATCTAAATCTTTAGCCCAACTTGTCTGCTTAACAAAACTTTTTGAATTTTTCTGAACATTCAATAAAGTTGAATAAAGATTGTCTTTTGCAGACTGTTTCATTCTCTCGCTTGCGCCAGAATTTAATGTTCTTAAAGAAATATCAATCTCTCTTAATTCATCAATATCATATAAATTTTGATTAAATCCTTCTTTAGTAAAAATATTCTGCGCCTCCCCTAAATTAATTTGATAGTTAGAAGATTTGCCTTCATTAAGATTATTAATAATCTCGTCGCTTAATTTACTTTTAATATTATCAGAATATTCTCCTGCAAAATCTTCAGTTTTAATTATTTTCTCCTCTAAAAATTTTGCATCTGATTCATATTTATTTTGCATTGTTTGAATATCTGCCTGCTGTTTTTTCAAAGTTTCAGTCATTGTCTGAACATCTTTATCAATATTATCTGATTCTTTTATTAAACATTGTTCCTGAGTATTATAATTAACACTTCTTGATTCAATTTTTCCTGAATTAACAGCGTCGGCGCAAATTTCATACCATCCTCCGTCGCCTCTCATAACTTTTTGTCTTGCAATTCCTTTTCCCTGAGCATTTTGAGCAAGATTTTTTATATGCAAAGCCCCGCCAACTCCTAAACACGCCCCCTTAAATCCCTTGATTGTTTTTCCCATTACTTCTGAAGCTTTTTCAAAATCTTCAATTGTTTTATTTAATTTTTCAATTCTTTCTTTTGTTTTTTCAGGAGCCATTTTAATGTCTCTTTTATCAATGCCGATTTTAAAACTAAAACTTGCTTCTGATTCAGCATAATTTATTCTCGGAAGAACAGAAACCTTTGCAACTTTTTCAAGATTAACTTTTTTTAAAGTAAATTCATAAATTCCGTCTTTAGTGCTGACAATTTCAGGAACATCTTTTTCAAGTGATATTGAATCTGAAAACTTAGTGCTCTCGCTCCAAAATTCTTTCGGAATATTTACTCTTATTACTGCAGAATCTTTGCCCGAGATTTTTTCTAATTCTTTTAGTTGAATAAAATTAGTTGAAAGTGTATCAGAAAAAGTTTCGCGAGTAACTAATACATCCCAGTGCTCATTAGCTCCATTTTCATTCTCTAAAGCATAAATTGCTCCTGTTTTGGAATTAGTCCATTGTTTTGAACCGTCTGCCCTTTTTTCAATCTGCCTGAAATTTTTCTGTATATAATTTGTTAATTTTTCTCCTTCAACTATAGAACGCAAATCAATTTTATAACCAGTGTAATGATTATATTCCCCGGTAGTCGCATGAATTCCAGGCTCGGCAGAAGCGGTAACAACAACTTCGCAATTGCAATCCCCTTTTAATCCAATAACTTCCTCAGCAGTGCTTTTTTTAAGAACATCTCCAAAAAAAACATTATCTTTTATTTTAATATTATAATCTTCAAACATTTTTTTAGTTTCACTTGTTGACAAACTTTCTTTTGAAAATGATTTTTTTAAATAAACAATATCATTTTTTTGCAGAGGGATTTTTTTAACATCTCCATCTGGAAATCTGACTAAAATTTCAGCGCCATATTCGTCAAATGTCGGCTCATAAATTGAGCGAAGTGAAATTTCCTGAACTTTATTATTAATTAAAACATCTGCTGATGAAATCTCATCGCTTGAAAATTCAAATTCATTAAAACAAACTTCGTCTATATTTGAGTTTGGATATTTTTCTTTAAACTGCTCGCAAAGTTCAAACATTGTTTTTTTCTGTCCAGTATCTCTTGCAAGGTTTATTTTTTCTTCGTATGCCCTCTGCCCGTAAGCAGGAGTGTCTTTAAGTTCGTATTCTTTTATAGACGGGAAATCAGAATATAAAATATCAAAATCTTTAAACGCATTTTTATAATCTGCATTATCTTTCATAGCTTCAGAATCGCTTGGGCTTGCTAATCCCATAACTATAACTTTTTTTGTTTCATCGTCGGATATTCCTAATTCTTCTGGCACTTTTGCTTCTTTTTTATAATCTAAAACATCAAATGACTCTCCTGAAATTGCCCATCTTGAACTAATTTCAAAAAGAAATCC
>JAUYHR010000086.1 GCA_030689875.1 Nanobdellota archaeon | reverse complement strand
CAAAATTATGAAAGTGAAAGCAGATGCTAAAACAAATAACCCCTTTACAAACTCTATTGTCATGTCGCTTATTATAACACTTGAATCTTCATTGTAAATAAATCTTTCTGGATCAAAAGGCATCAATTTTATTTAATATTTTTAAAAAATATTATTTAGTCTTCTGAAACAATTTCCTTGAAACTTCAGTTTCTTGCTTTTTAACTCTTGCATTATTTTTAGAAAGATAGCCAAAGTAGAAATTTAAATAGGCGTTTAGATATTTGTGATGAAGTTTAAAGGACATACTTTTTCACCTCCTGACAAATTGAATGATAAATATAGAATAAACCTTTAAGATTTTTTTCGCTTGACGTTTGCTGTACTTAATCCTGACAAAATATATGGAGTTGAAATTTTGAGGAGTAATTAATTTTTACCTAAATAGAATTTTCTTTTGTTGTCGTCAAATTTTTCTATTGCGTATCTCAGCATTGTCCGGGGCATTGTTTTGTAATATTTTTTTAAAAAAATTTCTTCCTTATCTTGATTTCTTTTTCCTGCTTCTCTAAGCATCCATCCTACTGCTTTATGGATTAAATCATGTTTATCACTTAAAAGTAACTTTGAAATTTGAAAAGTATAATCAAATTGGTTTTCTTTTATAAAAGCGTAGCTTGCCAAAATTGAAATTCTTTTTTTCCAAAGATCTTTTGATTTTGCCATTTCAATTAAAACTGATTTATCTTTATCTAAGAGGTATTGTCCGATAATATTTGGCGCCGACAGATCAACTAAATCCCAATTGTTGATATTCTTCGTGTTTTTAAGATAAAAATCAAAAATTTCTTTTTTTCTTGCTTCGTCAGCTTTCTTATATTTAGCAACTAAAATTAAAAGTGAGGTTAAACGGAATTCATGAACTTTACTGGATAATAGGAGTTCCAAATCTTTAAGTTTAAGGTTTAAATATTTTTTGACAAACAATCTCTGCTGTGGAACTGTCAGGCCGAGAAAAACGTCTCCCTCTCCATACTCCCCTTTTCCCGTTTTAAAAAAACTTGATAGTATCGCAACTTTTTTTGGATTTTTCAGCTTTTGAAAATCTTTGATTAAATTTTGATAACCCATATTTTTATTAAATATATTATACAACCTTTAATAAGGGTAAATAAAAAGTTATAATATAAGAATGAAGCCCTCAAGTTCCCTATCGGACTTTATTATTCCAATTATTTATGTTTTAAGTCTAATTGTTTTAGCAGTTCTTTTGTGGAAACTTGTTCATCCAATTCTTTCTGTTGCAATTACTGCAATTATTATCTACATTTTTCAATTGAGAAAATTGTTATCAGGTAAAGATAAGTAAAAAGCCCACAAAAATATCAGAAACTTAATCTGTCAAATTTATATTTGCAGTTCAAAATCCCCTATTTATAATAAATTTTAACCTGAAATAACAGGTAAAGAGAAATTAGCGTCCCTATAATAAGACCAAAAAAGTCAAGCGTAAATAGCGAATAGACTGCACTAAGCAAAAATGAATAAAAAAGAAAATTCCAGCCTGCTTTTGAACGCGCAAAAAGACCGGGAAGAGCAAAGACTTTTAGCACTGCACCTACTATTAGAAAAACGATTGCCAATATGACATTAAAACTCAAGGATGCTCCTCCATAGGCGGCATACGGCATAGCTGAAAAAAGCGCGCCGAGTCCAAAAAGAGCTAGAATTGCCGGAACAGAAAAAACTATAGACATTATTGCTATCCATGGAGCAAACTGAACCAGAATCTCTTTAATATTCGCAGGTAAAGCCGGTGCTTTTTTAACCAAATATGAATCAAGGGTTGTTGTTAAAGAATCCATTTTTTTTCACCCCCTTTTTGGGAAATATCCCTAATTACTATTGAACCCGAACTAAGAACGATTGTCAAG
>JAUYHR010000085.1 GCA_030689875.1 Nanobdellota archaeon | reverse complement strand
GAAGTCTTGAGGATATTTATTAAACTCAATGTAAAAAAGATTAATATATTTTGCCAGCTCTTCTTCATCATCTTGAGATAAAACTACAACATTTGATCCAGGGTAGGAAGAATGCGGCGGATTTTCATATTCAATATTAATATTATATTTGTTCTCAATTTCCGATATTTGTTTTTGGTAAATGGGGCTGGTTTCATTTACTTGCTGATTATCTTGATCTGAAATATTATTTGATAAATTATTCAGGATATTATTCGAACTTGAATCTTCGGGGGCAAATGTTCCAAGAATTATAATTAAGATAAAGAATATTAAAAAACTTGTTAATATCCAGTGTCTTCTAAACCAGTTTTTCTTTTTTTCTACCATCTTTTTACAATTGATGTCTTATTCTCTTTTTATAAGTTTTGATATTTGCGACAATCTCATAAATAGTAAGATTTTTAAAACATCTCTTCTAATTAATTCTGTAAGTCAGGCAGTTAACTTTCGGAACTTGACATTAAATTGTCAAATAATGTAATATAATTATTTAGTTCTCCCTTCGGGGACTTCGCGAACAGAAATGTTCACGTCGTGAGGAAGGTCCGCCCACCGATATTAAAGCCATCAAGGAAATCTTGATTGTTGTGAGGCAAAGCTCTGCTACAGAAACGCCACAGCTCATTCCGAGTTATGAAATAACCTCTAACGAGGTACTTCGCGAATTAAAATTCGCGTCGTATGTATTGAACTATGAAGAATGAGATTTGATGAAACGAACATCTTGGCTGGTGCAAGTCTTTAAGACGCTTAGTTGAATGTTAACAATTTCCGTCCGCTTGCGGGGAAATACAGAAGGTGGCCTATGCCTGACTTATTTTATTTTGAAAGATCATTTATAACTTTTATAGTATATTTTAAATTTTTATTTTCTTTAGCATTTTTTTCTAATCTTTTAACTAATTTTTCAATTGTTTGTTTTTCATTTTTGGAGATTTCAACAACAGAGTCTTCTTTTATTTTAAGGTCAATCCCCTTTTTATAAAAATCGCTGGACATCTTTAGAATTTCTTTTATTAATTTATAAAAGTCCCCTTCACTAAAAACTGTTCTAAAGTAGCTTACTATTTTATTTTTATGCTTATAATTATTATCCTGATAAGATAAGAAATATTTTCTCTGACTTTTATCTATAAAAATTTCGTTCTTTTTTTCTGTCATAATTTTCTTTATCGTCTTTTCTTTTTAAGTATTCTCTTTATCTAAAATATATATTTCTAAACATTTAAAAAATAGTTTAATCTTCTTTTGGTTGGAGGTCTAGCTCAGCGGGAGAGCACATGACTGAAGATCATGGTGTGCCGGGTTCGACTCCCGGGACCTCCATATAATTTACATAAGGTCCCCCGCAACAAAGTGAGGACAAGGGACCTCCATTCACACAACTGAAAGTTGCGTTATTTCTTTATTCGGGACGAGAACCAAGGTTCGACCGAGCGACTTCGCGAGATGTTATTGCGAAGCCAAATTTGAAAAACCCGAGCGGGGTCGGGAGTTTCCCGGGACCTCCATATATTTAACTAAAATTCGGGAGAGAACCTTCGACTTCGAGCAAGTTCACGGAGGACAAATTATTTTTCCCAATTACCGAGTGGGCTTGGGAGCCGAGCGACTTCGTGGTAGGGAGAAAATAAAATTAATTAATAACCCGTGCGGGGTCGCGAGCAGGGACCTCCATTTAATTTTGCATATAATTTTTTTATTCTTCAAAACATTTATAAAACCAATTTGATTAATACGAATATAAAAAGATGGCGACTAAAGATAATCCTGATAAAATTAATTTTCCTTTGACAAGCTATGTCTTCGGGATTTTTAGTATAGTCATGGCTTTTTTCAGCCCCTTAATTGGATTAGTTCTTGGAATAATTGGCTTAGTTCAAAGCAGAAAACAAAAAACAACTCTTTCAAATTTATCAAAAAAACTTAATATTTTCGGTATTGTAATTAGTGTAGTGTTGTTTGCAGTTAGTTTATTTTTGTTATTAAAAGCAGGTTCAATCTCCTCGATTATTCCATCTGTACAATAAAATGATTTCTAAAAATAAAATTGGCGCAATGGAAATGAGTGTCGGAACAATTGTTACAATTGTTCTTCTTATGAGTGTTTTGGTATTGGGAATTTTTTTAGTTCAGAAAATTTTCAAAACAGGGACGAGCGCTATTGATCAAGTTGATACAAAAATACAAAGTGAAATAGATTTGTTATTTTCACAAGAAGATAAAAGCGTTGTTGTTTATCCTAAGGAAAGAACGATAAGTATAAGCAAGGGGGACAGCGGAGGATTTGGATTTTCTATTATGAATAAAGAACAAACAACAGGTTCTTTTTCTTATCTTGTTTCAGTTGGAGAAATTGGTTCTGGTTGTCAGTTATCAGAAGAACAAGCAGAAAGTTTAATCGTTCTTGGTAAAACTGGTAAAGAAATCTCTCTTCCTTCTGGAAGTAAATTAGCTGACGCAATTCTTGTTAAATTTAGTATTCCTGAAACAGCTCCTCTTTGTCAGATAAGATATTCACTTGATGTGGAAAATAATGGAGTTCAATACTCTCCCACTATTGGTATTGATTTAACGATAAAGTAAACTTCTAACCCCTAAATTTAAAAATTAGAATTTCTTATTTGAATTATGCCCTTAAAAATTTACAGCACCTTAACAAGAAAAAAAGATATTTTCAAGCCAATAAAAAAAAGTCAGGTTAATTTATTTGTATGCGGACCGACTGTTTATGATTATGCGCATTTAGGGCACGCGAAAACTTATGTTCAGTTTGATTTTATTGTGAAATATCTGAGGCATAAGGGGTTCAAAGTATTTTATTTGCAAAATATCACAGATATAGACGACAAAATAATAAAAAAAGCAAATGAAGAAAAAAAAGATTGGAAAGAAATTGTAAAAAAATATCGGGAAGGATATTTTGAAGATATGAAAAATCTTGGAATTGATTCTGTGAATAAATATGCAAATGCAACAGATTACATGTCTGAAATAATTTCGCAAGTTAAAAGATTGATGGAAAAAGGAATTGCCTATAAAATTTCCGATGGTTATTATTTTGATTTGACTAAATTTAAGGAATATGGAAAACTTGCAAAAAGAAAAATTACTGAAAAAGATGATGCAGTTTCAAGAATTGACGAGAATCCTGAAAAAAGAAATTCAGGAGATTTTTGTTTGTGGAAATTTAAAAAAGAAAACGAACCTTTTTGGAAATCCGAACTTGGGGAAGGAAGACCCGGTTGGCATATTGAAGACACGGCAATTACAGAAAAATATTTTGGATCTCAGTATGATGTTCACGGAGGAGGATTAGATTTAATTTTCCCGCATCACGAGGCAGAAATCGCGCAAATGGAATCTATTTCCGGAAAAAAACCTTTGGTTAGATATTGGATGCATACGGGTTTTTTAAAAATTAATAAAACAAAAATGTCAAAATCTCTTGGGAATTTTTCAACAATAAAAGAGATTTTGAAAAAATATTCTCCAGAGATAATAAGATATGTTTTTGCATCAACTCATTACAGAAAACCTCTTGATTTTTCAGACAAAATTTTAGAAAATGCAAAACTAAGTTATGAGAGATTAAAGAATATTTGCGGAGAAATTGAAGACGATGGAAAAATCAATGAAAAATATTTAAGTGAATTTGAAAAAGCAATGGATGATGATTTTAATTTTTCAAATGCATTGCAGGTTTTGTGGAAGATTGTCCGAGATGATAAAGCAAATGGAAAATATCAAACAATAAAAAAAATAGATGAAGTTTTTGGATTAAAACTTTTAGAAAAAGAAAAAATTAAGATTTCAAAAGAAATTCAGGAGATTATTAAAGAGCGCGAGAAAGCAAGAAAAAACAAAGACTGGAAAAAAGCAGATGAGTTAAGAGAAGACTTAAAAAATAAAGGATATTCAATTGATGATACGGAACACGGAACAAAAATTCATTTGACAAAATAGATAATAAATTTAAAAATAAAAAGATGGCGGTTCAATTTAATTACATTGCAAAAAAAGGATGGAAACCTAAAAATTCTGATGAGAATTATGTGATTACTCTTTTAAAAATTGAGCTTGATGAGAGTGCAATAAAAGAGGTTAAAAAGCAAGGAAAAACTGAAAAAGAGCTTTTTGAAGACGCTGCTGGGACTGTTGCTGCAGAATCTTCTACAGGAACCTGGACAAAAGTTTATTCTGGAAAAGATTCAGGAATAAAAATAGCGGAAAAATTTAGGGCAATGGCTTATGATTTGAATTATGAAAAAAAAATGTTTAAAGTTGCATATCCTATTGAACTTTTTGAGTTAGATAATATTTCCGGACTGCTTGCCGGAATTGTTGGGAATATTGCCGGAATGAAAATGGTTTCTGCTATGAGAGTTTATGATATAAGATTTCCAAAAAAAATGATTCAGGCATTCCCCGGTCCAAGATTCGGAATTGATGGAGTCAGAAAATTATTAAAAAAACCAAAAGGATGTTTAGTCTGCACAGTTCCAAAACCAAAAATTGGAAGAACAGCAAAAGAGCAGTCTGAACTTGCAAAAATTTTATTCACTTCGGGAAACGGAACTTATGACGGAATTAAAGACGATGAAAATCTTACAAATTTATTTTTTAATAAATTTGATGAAAGAGCCAAATTAGTTTTAAATGAATTAAAAAAAGCTGAACAAAAAACCAAAAATAAAAAATTCTATCTTTGCAATACAACTCACTCGGATATTGATGAGATTTTGCGGAGAGCAAAACTGATTAAAAAAAATGGGGGAATTTTTATGATGTTAGATGTTGTTACGACTGGTTTTGCAGCTGTTGATACAATAAGGAGAAAAAATCCTGGACTTGCAATTCATGCGCACAGGGCAATGCACGGATTCATAACAAGAGATAATTCTCCAGGAGTTCACGGCTATGGAAAATTATTTGGTTTTTCTGTTTCAATGATTTTTTTAGCAAAATTATTTCGTTTGTTAGGAGTTGATTCTTTGCATGGCGGAAGTCCGTTGGCAAAAATGGAAGATTATGGAGAAGCAATTTACATAAAAGATGTTTTGCAAACTAAAGAAACTAAATCTCACAATAAAATTCCATCGTTGGGACAGAACTGGTGGAGTATAAAACCTGTTTTCATGACTGCGTCAGGCGGACTGCATCCTGGAGATTTTGAAGAGGTTTTGAGTAAATTGGGCGACGATATTATTATTCAATTTGGCGGAGGATTATTAGGACATCCAGATGGAGTAGAAGCAGGAGTAAAAGCAATTGAACAAGCCCGCGATATTTATTATAAAAAAATTCCATTAAAAAAATTTGTCAAAGAAAATCCAAATTCAGAACTTGCAGAAGCAGTAAAACTTTGGGGATACGGACCGAGGGTTGTTTATTGATTGGAATAAGAAAAAACTTATACATGGAGAGACATAATCATTTTAGAATTGAGTCTGAATTCTAACACAATGCTCCGAAAACAAAAAATTTATAAAGGTATATAAACTTATATGCCCATGAATATTAAACAAATTTTGCATTATCCAAGATTAGATAATGTTCTGATAGTTGAAAAATTAATTTATGATACCAGCGGAGAGTTTAAGAAAAAACAACTTTGGACAAAACTCCCTAAAAAAATGATGTATCAAACTTTTTCTGTAATTATTGATTATCTTCTTTATTCTGGGAAAATTGCTGTTGATTCAGAAGGGAAGATTGGATGGATTTGGAATCCAAAATTGGTTGAAAAATATATGAAAAGGCATGATTTATCCTGGAAAAAATTTAAATGAAAATCATAAAGAATATGAAAAGCGGTTTGGATATTAAACTTGCATTTTTTCTTTAGAAAATTATTGCTATAATGTTTTTAGAAGTTTGATTGTCGTGTTGGAAAATTTTGAAAATCTGAGTTACTATAAATAAAGTTATCTTTTCACCAAATCACTTTTATGAATTATTTTAATTTTTCTTGAAATATCTTTTCCATTGATTTTTTTTCTGACAGCTAATAACAACCAAGCCAGCGCTAAAATACCTAGGACAATTAAAGAAACTTTTCCACCCTTTGATTTAGTGAAGTCAGTTGCTGCGCCCGTTATTCCACCAGTTATTCTTGCGAAAAATCCAGGAGTTGCTTCTTCTAGAGGCAAGACCTTATTTGATTCACTTTCTTCAATCGCTGAGCCTGTTAAAGTCGAAGCTGTACAAGTTTGTTTTTCTGTTGCATTGAACTTTGATTCAATAACTCCTAGTAATGAAGTTGTTGTTATTTTTTCTGAACATATTCTTGTTTGCTGGCTGTTGCTACATGCAGACCATTCATTCCATTTTGAACATGAATAATATTTTGTAGAGTAACTACTTCCTCCGCCTCCACCACCGCCGCCGCCTCCACCATCACTTGGACTAGGTAAGGCAACAATATTTACTGTTCTATTTATTTGTGCAAAATTCCCACGTGAGTCTGTTACACTATATGTAACTACATAAGTCCCAATAACACTCGTGTTAACAGCAGACGAATTAATAAAAATGTTTAATGTTAAATTCCCATCATAAATATCATTTGCTGTTGCATTTAATTCAGCGTAATTATTGTTTACTTCAATTGACTGAGGATTACTTCCAATTAAACTAATTATAGGAGCAGTTGTATCCCGAACAACAACTAATCTGGTTTCTGTTGCATTATTCCAAACATTATCTACTGAATAATAGACTACTGTATAATTTCCAATTGCGCTCACATTAACGCTAGAAGAGTTAATATTAGAAAAATTTATCCCGTTTAAATCACTATAATTTGCTCCGTATTCTGTATAAGTATCTAGCTTTGCTTCAAGATATAAAGGATTATTTCCGTTTAATATAATTGTAGGATTTTTATTGTCTACATAAAAAATTCCTAATTCAATATTAACCACATTTCCTGCAAGATCTGTTATAGTCGTGTTAATTGTGTAAATTCCATCTGTTGCCCAATTATCCGTTGTTAAAGTCAAGTTTAAATCCCAGGGCGTAGGCGAAATAGATTGGCTATTTGAAATAGCGTTCCATCGTTTTACATTAACCCCGCTTGAATTATATACCTTTATTGTTGACCAATTAACTATCTCACTAGCATTTGCTGTTAAAGTTAAATCTTCATAAACTCCATCTTGATTTGCAGGTGAAAATAAAGTATCATTATATCCTCCTATTATTTTACTTGAAACCAAATTAGGAGGAATTGTGTCTTTGAAAAAAGAAACTGTTTTTTGATTTGAATTTCCTGCAGTATCCTTAATATAAACTATCCAGTTATTTGAACCTTCAACGGAAATTAATTCTGTCCAATTTGTTCCGCAAATTTTGGGCGAGGAATTAGTTAAACCTCCATTTAAAGAATACCAACAACTTTCTGGATTTGTTTCAACATAAGTATAATTAAGTTCACTAACATTCAAAGTGTAAAATGTATTATTTGTTGGATAATTAATATTAACTGTAGGTAGAATCGTATCCCAAGTAAAATTAATTTCATCGAATGCAGAATTTCCAGCATTATCTGTAACTGTTAATCTTATTGTGTAAATTCCATCAATAGTTGCACTAATTGTTGTATCTTCTAAAGTTGGGCTTCCAAAAGTAATTACTCCAGGTCCGGCAATTTGTGTCCACGAATAACTTGCAACTTCGCTTATACTTGCATTCACAATTGCATCTTGAGTAATTTGAGAATTTGTAATTTTATCTAATCCAGCATTAACATTTGGAGCAGATAAATCTATTTTTACATTATATCCGCCAATTAAACTTGGGTTTCCTACATTATCCCAAGCCTGATATCTAACTAAAGTATTTTGTTCAGTTGCGTAATTTAATTGATATGGAGAAATTAAATTAATATTTGGAGTGCATCCTAAACCTTCACAATATTTTACAGAATTAATTCCGCTTCCACCAGTGTCTGTTGGATTTAGTGTTGCTGTTTGCGAGATGTTTGTCCATGTTCCATTAAAGGGATAATTATCTGAAATTAAAGGAGGAGTATTATCTGTTGTTATAAAAATAGTGAATGAGTTAGAATTTCCCGCTCTGTCAAAAGCGGTTGCAATTATATTATAAATTCCATCTGATGCAAGAGTAGAATTCCAGCCATAATTACAGGTTTCTGAAGGACATGAAAAAGTGTCTAAATAACTTCCGTTTGTTATTTGAATATCTATATTATTAATCCCACTTACATCTGTTGTGAGTGAAGTATCGTCAATGGCAGAAGAAACAATATTCACAATTTTATTGTTTAATGAATTGTTTGCAGGATTTGAAAGGGTTGTTATTGGAGAAAGAGTATCTCTTATTATAAATCCTGTTTGCGTTACTTCACGAATTGTTGTTCCGTCGGGAGATTTATCTCTTGCTTTAAGATTGAAAGTATATTTTCCTTCATCTAATACGGAAGGAGATAATGAAGCATCAGAAATATTGAAAGAATCTAAAGTTTTAGGTGCTTGTTCTGATCCAACAATAGGATAAACAAATTCTCTCCAGATATATCTATTTGAGGAATCTGGAACGCCCAAATTTCCATACCCGCCTTTATTAGTTTCATTAAGTTGAACAAACAAAGATAATAAATTTGTATTTGTATATCCAATATTTCCTAAAGGAATTAAAACATTTATTATTGGAGGAATATCATCAACCCAAAATAAAATACTTTTATTTTCTGATTGATATGTTAGATTATTAATTGAAATATTTAATTCATTCCAGCCTTGTTGAATTCCAGGTTGAAGAGTTACAGTAGGATAGTCAGTTATTGAAGGATTGAGATTATATTGTATGTTGTTTAGATAATAAGAAGAAGTAGAAAAATTATCTCTAGTTATTCCAGAAAAATCCCAATTGAAACTATTTGGTTTACTTCCAAAATAACTTCCATTTACA
>JAUYHR010000080.1 GCA_030689875.1 Nanobdellota archaeon | reverse complement strand
TATCTTTTATTGTCAGCTTCGGCTCACTAAAATTTAAATCATAAGTTTCTTTACAGGTTTTATCGAAATCATTTGCAAAAATAGTTTTAAATCCTGCATTTTCAAAACCTAATCTAATGCCACCGACACCAGCAAATAAATCTAATGTTCTAAATTCCTCTTTCATATATTTTCTATGTCTTATCATTTTTTAATTATTTGCTTTTCCTTTTATTACTTAATATAGTTATACTTTATATAGTAATACTCTGTTTATAAACATTTCGTTAATAAAGTATTACTTTGATTAGTAAGATTTATAAGACGGCAATTATTTAGTTTAATATGCCTGAAATAGAGATTAAAGTCAAAGGATACAAATGCAACAATTGTAAATATATCTGGCAACCCCGCTCTAATAAAGAAAAGCCTTTAATATGTCCTAAATGCAAGAGTTCCCGTTGGGATAAAGAACCTAAAAAGAAAAAGGTTTAAAAGTAAGAAATAATTAATATAATTATAATATTTATTTACCATCACACAGGCGCCTAAAATTTCCCGTCGCCACGGTTTATTTTAGGTTATAACTCGTCTTCTTCAGTTTGCTATTTCTGAATTATCCTAAGGTTCCTTACTACTTAAGTTAGTTTTTGGTCCCTTTGCTTTAGGACCTATGTGATTATTAATTTTCTTAAGTTCTTCATCCAAATGGTCTTCCCCACTTTTCATAAGTTTGTATACATAAGCAACTGCTCTTCCTACAACAATTCTACTTCTGTCAACATATTTTTGAGATTCTTTCCTGTTAAGATTTATACTTGCTAATTCTCCAGATATTTTTATTTTGAAAACTTCTTTTAAAATATAAGCTATTTCTGGGGGGGTTAGACCATCTACTTCCTTATCCCTCATTATCTTAAGAACGTATAAAATTTTAGTCAAAGTTCTTTTTAAATCGTGTATTTCTGAATACTCTGTTCTATTTATTTTTTTTGCTAGTTCTTGTTTTCTTTTTTCTGCTTCTTCTTTTTTTTGAGTATTTGATTTATTTAATGTATTATTAATCTTCCTTTTTTTAGCAGAGCTATTTTTCTTTGTTTTTGCAAAATTGTAGTCGTTAGAAATCATACCTGATGTTGGAGAATAATTTATAGGTATTTGATTAGGCATATCTGGTTCTAGCAATTTATCCAATATTTTTTTGAATGCTTCAGTTTTTAATGGTTCCTTTAAATCAGCTACTGCTTCACTAGCTTTCTTTACTTTTTCAGATAAATTATTAATTTCCATGAATTATAGATGTTAGCCGTATTTAAAAACCTTTTGGTTCCTACACCTAACGCATAAATCCATAAGCCCACATTTATGCTTAAACTTAGTAAACCCCTTTTTACTAAAAAAAGAAAATTATAACTTACAAACCTTAACGGGCTTCAACTTTCTTTTTATTGCAAATTCTTGTATTATAGAAAATCTCGGTCTTTTTCCCTCGGCTTGTCTTTCCTCAAAAGTCAAACCTTTTTTTACTTCTACTTTTTTAATCTCATTAATAGGAACATCATAAACTACAAAAGAGCCATCGCCCTTTGAAAAATCACAAAAGAAAAGTCTATCATATTCGGACTTTGGTCCAAATGTAGATAAATCCGGATAAATACTTGCTGCCTTAACTTGCACTTTTTCTCCTGTTTTAGTATTTATACAATCAAAAGAACATTTCTCTCCTTCTATTTTTGCTACCCTTACATACTCTGGAAAGAATAAACAAAAAGCATTTTCTGTGAGAGTATCGGGAATATTCAAACCTCTTGTAGATATTTTCTTTATGCTATCATTAAGTTCTTTCCATTTAAAATAAATTTCTCTTAATATTACTTTATCTCCTTTTTCTGGAATAGTAACTTTTGCTTTTATCTTTTTTCCATTTATAAAATACTCTGTCCATTCAATTTTCATAAGAAAAACAATTAAAAGGAATTTTAAAACTTATCTAAAATTCCCAACAGGCAACAAGACCTTCTTTTATGTAAAATATAAAAACTCTTTCTTCTAATTAAAATAATGAAAGCGAATCAAAGATTCCCATTCATTCGTCTTCCAAAGGAATCCAAATGAAACCCCTAAAACCTTCTATGCGCGAAAGAAAAAGATATCTTTTAGTCGGCGGAAAAAATTTAAAAGAAAATATTCCAAAAGCAATTAAAGATTTTATCGGAGTTTTAGGAATGTCAAAAACTTCTTTGAGTTTTATTAAATCAAATCAAGATTCAGTAATAATTTCTATTAACAGAGAAATGCTTGACAAAGTAAGAGCTTCACTTTGTGTCTGGCCTGAAAAAATGGAAGTGAAAAAAGTGAGCGGGACGATTAAGGGATTGGGAGTTAAGTGAAAATAAATCATCAAAGAAACATTTATAAATCTTCAAAATTTCTTTTTTTAGACAGAGAAAATAAGTTAAGTAAACATTATAAAATTCTCTAAAAATAGAAAATGAAAATGGATAAACCATACAGGAATAATAAATTTTTCAACATACAAAACAGGAGTTTTGCATAATGGATATGTCAACAGATATGCAACATCAAGCAATGGGTTATGACAGGACTGCAACCATGTTCTCTCCTGACGGGCATTTGCTTCAGGTTGAATACGCGGAAAAAACTGTCAGGCTCGGAAGCGCAAGCATTGGAATGGTTTGTTCAGACGGAGTTTTTATACTCGCTGACAAAAGAATTGAAGATGCGCTGATTGTAAAAGAGTCAGCAAGCAAAATTTCTGAAATTGACTCTCACATTGTTGCGAGCGTCGCCGGCATTGTTTCTGATGCAAGAGTTCTAATTGAACGCGCCCAGCTCCTGGCTCAACAGCACAGAATAACTTATGATTCGCCGATTGAAACAGAATCAATTGTCAAAGAAATTGCAAACATGAAACAGCAATTCACTCAATACGGCGGAGCGAGACCTTTTGGAGTTTCTATGATGACTGCAGGCATTAACGGAAAAAAACCGGAATTATTTGTAAGCGACATTACGGGAAATTATTTTTCATACCATGCTAACGCTATTGGCGAGGGCGACGACAAAATCAAGGAAAAATTAAGAGAAAAATACAAACAAAATTTAAAAATTAAAGAAGGAATAAAATTAGCTGTGGATATTTTCAAAGAAATCAAAGGAACTAAATTTTCTCTAAGCAAATTTGAACTTGTTTACATTAATTCTGAAAATAAAAAAATTGAAAGAATAGAGGGAGAGAAGATTAAGGAAATATGATTAAACTAAAAAAAAATAATGAATATTCAATTATTTCTGAAAGAGATGAAAAAGGAAATATAAAACATTCTTATGCTGGAGAATATGCCACAAATGATGGTGAATCAAATCAAGCATGGATTCCATTTAAAAATTTTGCTGATTCTTCAGTTTACATAGAAACTCATAACGAACATAAAAGATTATTAACAGATTTTCGCATGAAAATAAGCAAAATAGAAACAAAAATTATAGAAGAAATAAAATGACACAAACAACCGCACGAATAAAAAAAACAGGAAAACATTTTGAGATTTTAGTTAATATGGAAAATGCTTTGAAATTTAAGAAAGGCGAAATTAATTCTATTCAAGCAGACACTAGTTTTATTTTTAAAGATTTAAAAAAAGGAGAAAGAGCATCTGAAACAGAAATCCAAGAAGCTTTTGGAACCACAGATGCTAATAAAATTGCGTCGGAAATTGTAAAAAAAGGCGAGATTTTAATTACACAAGAACAAAGAAGCGCTGAACAGGATAAAAAATTCAAACAGGCAGTTGATTTTTTGTCTGTAAATTCAGTTGACCCTAAAACTGGAAATCCTCACACTATTGAGAGAATTAAATCGGCGTTGGAACAAGCCCATGTAAATATTAAAAATGTTCCTATTGAAAATCAGATAAAAGAAATAATTGCAGAGATAAGCAAAATTCTTCCGATAAGACTTGAAACAAAAACAGTCAGAATAACTATTCCGGCAATGCACACTGGAAAAGCTTATGGGATTGTTGCTCAATATAAACAAGACGAGAAATGGCTTGACGACGGAAGTTTAAGAGTTGTTGTGAATGTTCCGTCGGGAATTGTAATGGATTTTTATGATAAATTAAATTCGGTGACGCACGGAAGCGCTCTGACTGAAGAGGTTAAAGACGAACAAAAATAGTAAATTTTTGACAAACTCGCCCCAGACATCAAAACAAAGTTTTGTGTCGCGAAGCCGAGAACGGCTTCTGAAGCGTGGTCGAGTTAAAGGAATAAGTTTATTAATTCAAATTCACGAAGTGATTTGAACAAAGGAAAAATTAAAATGGAAATAGAATATAAAATTAATTTAAAAAAATATAAGGGAGAGTATAGATTAACAAATTATCAAGATAACAGTGGATCTTTTAAAAGCCCAATTCCAACAACTGAACAAGATAGAGAAGTTGTCAAAAATCTAAAAGGACTTGCGGGATTATTAAACTCAAATGAATTAAATGTTAAGATGAAAATTAAATAAAAAATGACAGACAGAAAAATAGTAATTCCAGGCGAAATAATTTTTTCTGGCGAAGACTATCTTCCCGGAAAAGGAACAGAAAAAAAAGGAAATGAAATTGTTGCGATGGTATTTGGGTTGGCTGAAGAAGAAAACAATTTAGTAAAAGTAATTCCTCTGGCTGGAAAATACGAGCCAAGAAGAGGAAATGTCATAATCGGCAGAGTTGAAATGCTGACTCACAACGGATGGGTGATTGATTTTGGAAATTCTGAAAATGCGTTTTTGCCTTTGAGCGAAACTCCGAGATTTGTCAGTAAAAATGCTTTAGAAGAAGTTATGAGAGTCGGGGACATGACTATTGTAAAAATTTTCGCAATAGCGGGAAAAGGCGTTGATGTAACAATAAAAGAAAGAGGGCTGGGAAAAATTGAAGAAGGATTAATTTTTAAAATAAATCCAAACAAAGTTCCGAGAGTTATTGGAAAAGAGGGGAGCATGATAAAATTAATCAGGGATAAAACGGGATGCGACATCACTGCCGGCCAGAACGGATTTGTGTGGGTAATCGGCGATAAAATTGAAAACGAACTGCTTGCAAAAAAAGCCATTGAATTTATTGCTGAACGCTCTTTTGTTGAGGGCTTGACAGAAAAAGTTGAAAAATTTTTCAGCGAGGAGAAAAATTAAAATGAAAGCAAATTCAGGAGGAAATTTAAATGACAGAATTTAAAAGACCCGACGGAAGAAAAGAAGATGAAATGAGAGAAATAAAAGCAAAAGTTGGAATCATCCCAAATGCCGACGGAAGCGCAATGTATCAATCAGGAGACACGATTGCTATTGCTGCTGTATATGGTCCAAAAAAAATGCACCCTCAGCACAAACAGAATCCTAAAAAAGGAGTTTTAAGATGCACATATAATATGAATAGTTTTTCAGTTTCTGACAGAATCAGACCGGGTCCGTCGAGAAGAAGCACTGAAATTTCAAAAATTATTGAATGGGCTTTAGAGCCGGTTCTTGATCTTGACAAATATCCAAACACGGTAATTGATGTTCATATAAATATAATCCAGGCAGACGCCGGGACAAGATGCGCGGGAATAAATGCCGCTTCAATGGCTTTGGCTCACGCTGGAGTTCCAATGAAAGATTTAATTTTAAGCATTTCCGCCGGCAAACTTGACAAAACAATAGTTCTTGATTTAAGCAAGGAGGAAGAAGATTTTGAAGACGGCGAGGGCGCAACAGATATTCCAATTTCAATGACAAATTCCGGAGAATTGACTCATCTGCAATTAGATGGGAAAATAAATTCAAAACAATTAAAAAAAGCAATTGAAATGGCAAGAAAATCTTGTAAAAAAATTTATGATGTTCAAAAAAAAGCATTAAAAGATGCTGTGAATGTGGGGGATAACTAAATGGCCGAAGATATAAATTCAACACCTGAAGTAACAATTGAAAGAATAAAAGAATATTTAAAAGAAAATAAAAGATTTGACGGTAGAAAAACTGATGAATTTAGAGAATTAATTATTGAAAAAGATGTTTCAAAAAAAGCAGAAGGTTCTGTAAGAGTCAAGCTTGGAAAAACAGAAGTTATCGTCGGTGTAAAGGTAGGGGTTGCTGAACCCTATCCAGATTCTCCAGACAAAGGAAATTTAATGGTTACTGCTGAATTGCTGCCTTTAAGCTCTCCGAGATTTGAGCTTGGACCTCCAAAATTTGATGCAATTGAACTTGGAAGAGTTATTGACAGAGGCATCAGAGAAAGCAAAATAATTGATCTTGAAAAGTTGGTTATTAAGGAAGGAGAAAAAGTTTGGAATATATTTATTGATATATATTCTATTAATGACGACGGGAATTTGTTGGATGCTGCAGGAATCGGGGCTTTGGCTGCGCTAAAGATTGCCAAACTTCCAAAATATGACGAGAAAGAAGAAAAAGTTTTATATGATAAATCCGATAAAAAAATTCCGTTAACAGATGTAAATCCAATCCCTATAACTGTTCATAAAATAGGAAATAAATTAATTGCGGACCCAACAAGAGAAGAAGAGGACGCCAGCGAGACAAGACTGACAATCGGAATTTCCGACGGAGTAATTTCATCAATGCAAAAAGGCGGGATAATGCCTCTTAAAGATGAAGAAATATTTGAAGCGATAGATATTGCAGAAAAAAATTGGACTGAATTATTTAATAAAATTAATAAATTTTTAAAATAAAATGGACAAACTAGAAGGATATTCAAAATATGAAATAACAAGAATTGTCGGAGCAAGAGCTCTGCAAATCGCAATGAACGCGCCGTTATTAATTAAAATTAAAGATGAAGATTTAGAAAAAATAAATTATGATGCTCTGAAAATTGCTGAGATTGAATTAAATTCCGGCATTCTTCCTATTTCAGTTAACAGACCTTTTCCAGAAAAGAAAAAAGGGTTTAAAAAAATTATTAAAAGCGAAAAAAAAGTAGAAACTGAACAAGAGACAGAAAAATTAGAATCAAAAGAGGAAGAAGAAATTGTAAAAGAAGGCGAGATAATGGAACTTGCTACTCCTGAAGATGAAACAGAAGAAGGGGAAAGTGAAGGCGAGAGCGAGTAGAGTAATTCTAAAAAGACAACAAAAGAAAGATTTAAATAGATTAAAATGGTGGGAGAGGGATGGAAAAGAAAGAAATGCAGAAGAAAAATTTTGATTTGAAACAATTGATTCCAATCTATGGAGTATATCAAGCAATTAAAGATTACTCAGATAAAAAACCTTCAATGCTTGATTTAAAAGATCACCCAGCAAGATTCTATGGATCTGCTTTTTATCATGGTTTAGGATTATCAGCATTTATAGAGGGTTCTTTAGAACTATTAATAAAATAACTCTTTAATTATTACCCTCGCAAATATCACATTCAATTCAATAAAAAATTAACCTCTTTTTAATTGATTAGAGATATATTTTTAAAATTGTTCTGCCTGAATTCTTAATGAAGATTATTTTTACAAAACATGCTGAAGAACAAATGAAGGAACGTAAGATTGAAAAATTATTAGTTGAAGAAACAATAAAATATGCGGATAAAACTAGGAAAGAAGGAAAAAACAAATATTATGCTCGTAGAAAAATTAACGGATTTACTTTAGAAGTAGTTTATACTAGAGAAAATTATATAAAGGTTATTACCATTTATCCATTATAATGAAAATAAGATATGATTCAGATGCAGATGCAGTGTATATTAAATTAAGAGATATAGAAATTGCTGAAACTAAAAAAGTAGATGATTATACTATTCTTGATTATGACAAATCTGGAAACCTTATAGGAATTGAATTGCTTTTTGTAAGCGAGCAAAATCCCAGTTTATTAAATGAATTTAAAGTAGAAAATTTATTGCAAAGATAATTGTTTTTCCGAATTTTTTTCTCTAATTTTATTAATATTTCACAAACCTAGCATTAAATAATTCTCCTGACGCATTGATTCACAAACAAATCCTTAAAAATATTTAACTTCTTTTTAATTGATTAATTTAATTTCACAAATTATATTCTATTCAATAATTTTATAAACTAAAATTCTTTTTTTAATAAATGATAATTAAAGGGGTTTCTGCAAAATCAATTTTAAATTCCCGCGGGGAAAAAACAATACAAATTTTTATTAAAACAGATTACGGAAATTTCTCCGCCTCTGCTCCGCAGGGAAAATCAACAGGCAAACACGAAGCAAAGCCGTACAGAAAATCTCTTGAAGAAGATATAAAAACAATCAAGAAATTTTCTGATTATTTTTCTGAAGAAATCTTAGAGGGATTTGATGATTTGAAAAGAATAGAAGATATTGTTGAGGGGCATGTTGGCGCAAATACTTTATTTGCTCTTGAATCTGCTGCGCTAAAAGCGCTTGCGCATGAAATGAAAAAAGAAATTTGGGAATTAATTAATCCAAACGCAAGAAAATCTCCAAGATTAGCCGGGAATTGCATTGGCGGGGGAGGACATTCTAAATTAGTCAATAATAAAAAACCGGATTTTCAGGAATTTTTATTAATTCCAAACATGAAAAGCGCAAGAGAAAACTTGGAAAAAAATAAAAAATTAAAAGAAGAGGCAAAATATCTTTTAAAAGATAAAGATAATAAATTTAAAGGAGAAAAAAACGATGAAGATGCGTGGAGCACAAGTCTAAATGAAAAAGAAGTTTTTGATGCACTAAAAAAATTAGAAGTTCCTCTTGGAGTTGATGTTGCTGCTTCAAGTTTTTTTAAAAGAAAAAAATATCGTTATGAAAATCCAAAATTAGACAGACTTACAGAAGAGCAGTTTGATTATATTTCAAATCTTATAAAAAATTTCGGATTGTTTTATATTGAAGATCCTTTTGAAGAAGAAGATTTTGAAAGTTTTGCGAAATTATTAAAAAAATTTCCAGGCTCATTAATTGTCGGCGACGATTTGACTGTTACAAATTCCAAACTTTTGGAAAAAGCAATTAAACTAAAAAGCATTAACGCGGTTATTGTAAAACCAAATCAAAACGGCTCTTTAATTGAAGTTAAAAGAGTTTGCGAATTAGCCAAGAAAAATAATATCAAAATTGTATTCTCTCATAGAAGCGGGGAAACAAATGAGACTATTCTTGCTGATTTAGCTTTTGGTTTTCAGGCAGATTTTTTTAAATGCGGGATAACTGGAAAGGAACGCGAGGCAAAAATAAAAAGATTAATTGAGATTGAAAAATCAATTAGATAATTTTAAATATAAATTCTTAAAAATAAGAATAAATTATGTTAAATATGTTAAAGTTTAGAGAAAAGAATATTAGTAAATTAGAGGCTATAACTTATCATTTTAAATTAAAATCTGGCTTGGTAAAACCTAATTTAACAGAGAGCGAAAAAGCAGAATATATTGAATTAGAAGAAGGCATGAAAAGAGATAATGAAAAGGCAAAAAGACATGGTGGAGATTCTGGAATATGGAAAGAAAATTTTAGTGAGAAAGATTATATTCTAAATAAATTAAGTTGTCAAATTGGAATAATTGAACTAGCAGAAAAAATTAAATACTGCAATGAAAATGGACATAAAGAAAGTTCATTAAATATTTCTTCAGGACAATCTGGAACAAAAGTTTATGCTAATTGTACATCTTGTGGAATGATGTATGATAGACCTTTAACTCAAAAAGAATGGGAATACCATAATAAAATTATGAATACTCCCATGACGATATAATTTCTTAAAATTTTAAAGATTTTTTACTATGACAACTTTTTCATACGGAGAAATTAATCACAATTTCAAAGCGTTATTAATAGCGAACAAAATCAATTATCCTAAAAAACTGCAACATAAAAATATTTAAATAATTTGGAAACATAAGAAAAATATGAAAAAAACAGAAATCATACTGCAAGAAATAAATCATCAAAAATATAGTTCATTAGTTGAACATTTTAAGAAATATACTTCTCTTGAGGCAGAAGGAAGCAATAAATATATTCCTCTAATAAATATTAAAAAGATTGGAGATATTAATGGAAACCCTCCAACCTACCATCAGATGGAAATTGAAGTATCTACTGACGTCAAAACAGAAATAGAAAAAATAAAAGTATCCGAAGCAATGAAAGGGCTAGTTGATATTCTTTTAGCGTTAGAATAATAATTTAAGCAATGATTCTTAGAAATAATTAAATAATTTAAGTAAAAACCTTTAAAGAGCAAGAACAAGTTCTTTCATTTGGCATTCCTATGACGAATGAATACAAAAATTTCCTTTATGCCCTTCCTTAGGGCATGTTTTTGCTTCCACTAAAATCTTTTGAGGACAAAAGACTTTTAGACAAAAATCAAAGATTTTTAACTTTAAACTTTTTTAACAAAAACTTTAAAAACCAATTTCTCTACACTAAATAACTTATCACGTACTGGCTGAAATAAACCCAGATACACCCGTGAACTTGTTATAAGGAAATTACATAAAATGGCTAAAAAAATTAATGTTGAATCAGAAAAAGAAACAGAAAATAAAGAAATTTCTAATGATAATGGAGAATTTTTAGAACAAATTAAAATCAAATCTCCTAAATTATCTCCTGAAGAAATTGAGAAGAAGAAAAAAGTTCTTCTTGAAAAAGCTGCGAAGCTAAAAGAAAAACTTTCAGAAGAAGCTCCTAAAACTGAAGAGTTAAAAGAACAAGTTAAAGGAAAGAAAAAAGGCGATATGCTTGTTCCTTTGGATGAATATGTTAAAGCAGGAATTTATATCGGGACAAAAGTTGTGACCCCTCTGATGAGACCGTGGGTTTATAGAAGACGTGCCGACGGCTTGGCGATTTTTAATACTGATTTAATTGATGAAAAATTAAAAGAAGGAATTGAATATTTGTCAAAATTTGACGTCAAAGATATTATTCTCGTCTGCAAGAGAGAAGCGGGATGGAAAGCTGTTGAAAAATTCGGAGAGTTGACTGGAATAAGAGTTTTTTCAAAAAAATATCCTGCAGGAATACTTACAAATATCAAGCTCGCTGAA
>JAUYHR010000087.1 GCA_030689875.1 Nanobdellota archaeon | reverse complement strand
GAGGCAGAAATTTCCGCGTTGGGACTCTGAAGAGAGCCTTTTATGCTGGCAAAATAAACCTTTACGTTTATAGTGTCTTTTGTTCAACGAATTTTTTCGCTACATAAAAAAACTCTGCGCGAGATTAATTTTAGTTATTACCCTCCCCCGCCCAAGATGGCGCGCTAAAAACAAAGATTAATAAAATAGTAAATTTGATAACTATTATGAAAATAGGAATAATTGGACCAAGCAAGTTAGATAAAGGTAAAAAAATGACAAAAATGGTTGGTGAGATTGCAGAAATTGTTTCTAAGAAAAATGTATCGATAATAATCAGCCCTGATAAAAATAGCACAGCAGAATTATTTGCCTCAGAATTCAAAAAAAGAAATGGAAAAATAATAGGCATTGATTACAAAGATGATACTGATTTAGGTTATGCTGGTTTAAACAGAGAAATATGTGACGAACTTATTTCTTGTGAAACTTGGGAAAATCAACCAAAGTACTTAGTAAAAAATTCTGATGTACTTATTGTTCTCGGTTTAAGTGTTGGCGTAACCTGGGAAATTTGCTTAACTAAATTTTATTGGAGTTATCCAAAGCAAAGAATTTTCATTATAAAAGAATTAGTTTCTGATAAACTTCCTAAAATTCTAAATAAATCTCTTTCAATTGAATACATATCTTACAAGCAATTAAAGAATAAACTGAATTTAATTTAAAAAGCGCGCGCTTCCATCCCCCACCCTTAAAATTTATCTAAAATTAATCTCGCTTGCCTCTCTGCATTCTCGCTTACGCTCGGGTCGTTGAACAGGGGATAAAGAGGAAATCCCTCGGCTCGTGATTTCCCCAAATTTTGCCCCAGCTCTGAAAAAATTCTCAGCTCTGTTTCACGAGGAGAATTTTTTCGAGGGGTCAAAACTTTCCTTATCCCTGATGTTCAACGAAATTTTTTCTTCAGCTAAAATTTAAATCTCTTATTTACCAATCCCCCACCCTGACGGCGCGCTAAGAAACAAAAACTTATAAACCAGCACCATTTAATGTTTGGAAAGGAATAAAATGGCAAATCATTTTGAATTAGATATCAAACCTATAAAGATTGAACCTATAGGTTTTGGTTTTGTTAAAAAAAAGAAAAGAAAAACTTTATCATCTGGAGACAAAATTTACATTTGGGAAAGA
>JAUYHR010000074.1 GCA_030689875.1 Nanobdellota archaeon | reverse complement strand
CGTAAGCTAAAGCAGCGGCTGTTGGCTCAGGTATAATTCTTTTTACATCAAGGCCGGCTATTCTTCCAGCATCTTTAGTTGATTGCCTTTGAGAATCATTAAAATATGCAGGAACTGTAATAACAGCTTCTGTTATGGTCTCTCCTAAATATTCTTCTGCTGTCTGTTTCATTTTTATTAAAATTTGAGCAGCAGCTTCTTCTGGAGAGATTGTTTTGCCATTAACTTCAAATGCAACATCCCCATTTTTGTTTTTTACAACTTTATATGGAACAGTTTTAATTTCGTCTTGAACTTCATCGTATTTTCTACCGATAAATCTTTTTGTAGAATATAAAGTTTTATCTGGGTTTGTAACTGATTGTCTTTTTGCCGGAACTCCAACTAGGCGATCACTATCTTTGAAAGATATAACTGAAGGGGTTGTTCTAGCGCCTTCGGCGTTAGGAATAACTTTAGCAGTTTTACCCTCCATTATAGCAACGCATGAATTTGTAGTTCCTAAATCAATTCCTATAATTTTATTACTTTTTTTATTCATAAATTACCTCTTTTTTTTTAATTAACTTTTATTTTCTTGAACGAGATTTTCATCTTTATCTTCTTTATTTTGAGTTTCAATGCTCTTCTCATCTTTCTCTTCATCTTTTTTTTCTATTATATTTCTTGCAACTTTTACTTTTGCAGCTCTTATGGTTCTGTTTTTTGATTTATATCCTTTTGAAAATTCTTGCATGATAGATCCATCTGGATAATCATTGGTTTCTATAATTTCAACAGCTTCATGGAAATGTGGATCGAAAATATTTCCTTCTGAGTGAAAAGCTACAATTCCATGAGAATGCAAAATATCTCTGAATTGAGTTAGGATCATTTCAAATCCTTTAGCCCAATTTTTAACTTCATCATTAGATGAGCTAGCAAAACCAAGAGCGTTTTCAAAATTATCAAAAATATTTAAAAAATCAGATATTGTATTTTCTATAGCAAAACTTACAGTTTCTTGTTTTTCTTTTTGCAATCTTTTTCTTGTGTTTTCCATCTCTGCTAAGAGTCTTAAATATTTATTTTCCATTTCAAAATATTTAGAATTAGTATCTATTTCAAAGCTTTCTTGAGTCTTATTTATATCTTCTAAATCTTCAATTTTAGAATTTTTATTAATTTCCTTTTCTAAATTTTCTTGCAGTTTTTCTTCTTTAATGGGCTTTTCTTCTTTGTTTTTCTCGCTTTTGGGCATTTAATACTCTCCTAATTATTTACTTTTATCTTCTAGTAAAATTGATTTGTTTTTATTTAATTTTTTTAA
>JAUYHR010000072.1 GCA_030689875.1 Nanobdellota archaeon | reverse complement strand
TTTGAGACACAAAAATT
This sequence comes from Nanobdellota archaeon, assembly GCA_030689875.1. Classification (GTDB taxonomy): domain Archaea; phylum Nanobdellota; class Nanobdellia; order Pacearchaeales; family GW2011-AR1; genus JWKY01. The sequence goes on along the minus strand of JAUYHR010000072.1, from coordinate 3,010 downwards.
TCGTTTAAAGGTTTTTTCCCCTCTTTAATAATTTTTAAATTAATCTGGACAATGTCCGGACTTATCACTTTTCCGCGGACTGTTTTTCTTAATCTCAAACCTTTTGGAGTATAACTTGAACGCTTTTTTTTGCCCTCGCGTCTTGAACGTTTTTTCATTCCTTTTTCATAACTTAATAAAACGCCCTTTAATCCGGTTCCTGGAACAGATTTTAATGCGGTAAATCCTGCCTTGTCGCTTGCGCCGGTTATTTCAAATTCATAATCTTCAAGAGCTTTTAATTCGGGGTCAAGCTCGCTGCCTGAAATTTTTTGGTGAAGCTCTTTTCCTTCTATGCTTTTAGCTTCTGTTTCAAATTTATAAGTTTTTCCTGTTTTAGTTCCGATATTTATTTTGAAAGGCATAAGAATTAATGCTTTGGGAGCTTTTTAAAGATTGCTCATTAATATAATAATTATTATAAAGTAAATTTTTGATGAGAGTTTATGGGTTTTTGGATTAATAATTTTACAGAGTTTGAGAGAAAGCAAAAACGCAAGAATCGCCTGATTTTAAATTTTTCATACGTTTCTAATTCTTCAGAACGCAAAAATGTTAAAGTTTTTGTTGAACAAAATGTAAAAATTCCAACAAAATTTATTAATCAAGAGATTAGCAAAGAAATTCTTAGCTCTTTTGCCGGAAATAATAATTTTGAAGAGTTGACTATTCAAAAAAAATCAAGAGGAAAATTTGATGTTTTGAGCATAGAAGTTCCAAATGAAAGGGATATTTTAAATAAACTTCCTAATTATTTTCAGATAGGAAATTATGACAAATTATTAAGATTTGGGGGATTTTATCCTGAAAGAAAAGTTATTTTGAATAGCAAGCTGGAAAAATTATTCGGAGAAAATTCAGAACTTGAATTAAAAGATTTATCCGGAATAAGTTTTGGAGATTTTTTAAATGAAAAAGAACTTAATTCTCTTCCTTATATAGTCCTTGATATAGAGAAGCCCTTATGGAAAAAAGATTTTGAAAAAAGAGATTTTAGATGGAGAGAGGACATATTAAATGCTGAGAAAAAATATTTTAAACTCCCAAAAATAGAGCAAGAAGCTCAAAAAAAGAAACATGAGCAAAGACAAAGAATTATAAAAAATTTAGAAGATAAATTAACAATTGAGGTTGAGGGTGTTGGAAAAATTAAAATGTATGATGAAAATTTTGATTCAGAAGTTTCTTATGTAGGCGCAATCTGGGGAAAAGGAAAAAAGAAAAAAAAGGAAATGTATATTATTGACCCTAAAGATGAAATTCTCCGCAAGAGATATAATGGTTTTAAAATTCTTAAATTTAAAAATGAAAAAGAATTAATCTCAGGATTTTTAGATTCATTGCACAAGAGAAATCCAATTATTTCTTACGGGCATAATCAGGTTTATGATATAACTCAATTAAGATTTGCATCAGAAGATAATAAACTTATTTATGATCCTGCTGTCAAAGATATTAAACCGCGAAGAGATTTTACAAGAAGTTTTTTGCAGAGACTTAGAGAAGATATGGTTTATCTTGATACTTTGTGGCTCTCAAAAATTTTTTATCCGTATTTAAATCAAAAAAGATTTGACACAAGCCATAAATTAGCAAAGGTTGCGCAATTTCTTGATATTGATTTTACTAAATCACAAACTCATGAAGAATTAAGATTTACTGAACTTAAGAGGTTGGTTGGCGAGACAAAAGAAATTAGAAAAAAAGCCATTGATGAGATGTTATTTTATTCATGCGGGGATTTAGATGTCACACAGGAAATAGTTAATAGAATTAATCCTCTGCCTTTGCTTGTAAAAATAAAAGATATTCTGCCTTTTTCTACGTTAAGCGAGATTGCTTTTTCAACAAATTCCATGAATAAACTTCACGAATTTAATCATTTTAACAAAAATGGAAATCTTCCATATTTTGGATATGCATCAAAAGAAAGGCAGGACAAACTGCAAATTTTTAAAAAAAGATTTGTCAGAATAAAAAATGAATTATTGGGATGGACTAATTTTAAAAAAGCAAACAAAGGAGAGTATGAAAATGTTCAGGAGTTTTATCTGCCGTTGGAAGATTGGACTAAGGACGTTGCATTTAAAATAAATCCTGAATTAAAAACAGCATATAATGAAACTAAAAACAATAAATCAGAACATTTTGCTTTCTTGCAATATCTTAAATCCTATATGAAAGAAATTTTTGCAGATTATTATTTTGTCAGAAGAAATAAAAAAGTTTACCAATTTACTAAAGATTTTCTTAAATTAGATGATAATACTCTTAATGAAAATTTTAATAAAATTAAAAATAATTTTGGCGAGGAAAAACTAAATAGCATTATGGGGTCATTTAGATATTTAAAAAATAATTTTAGGAGCATTTATGTTTCTTTAGACGGCAAAGACAGGAAGATAATAAGGCCTGCTTTAGCATCTGTTCAGGGAGATCTCTTTGAATCGGGTTTTCCTAAATTAATGGAAAATGATTCTGATCTTTTTCTTTTGAAAGAAAATTCAGAAAGCATTAGAAAAAATTTATCTCCTGCAAATATAAAAAATCTTGATTCTTTTTTAAAAAATTTTGAAACTTTTGAAGGTTATTTAAATTCAAATACAAATGGTTTGCCCACCAACAAGGAGGGTGGCGAGACTAATGCAAGAGATTTAATTTATTCATATATTTATTTGAATCGGTTTTCTTCAGGAATGAAAAAATTTTCTGGTGTTTATGGGGTTTCTATTGATGAGATAAGCGATAAAATTTCAAAAGGATATAAAAATTTATCTGAAGAAATAAACCAAAAAAATCTTAAGTTTCTTGACCATGTCGGCGATTATATTTTTGTTCAAGGAAACGGAGATTTAAATTCTGCTGTAAAAGTAAGGGAGCTGGAGAAGTTTGTTGTTGAATAAGAGATTAGTTGTATTTATTTAATAGTTACAGAATAGAAAGATATATAAATGTTTGATTTATTTTATTT
>JAUYHR010000071.1 GCA_030689875.1 Nanobdellota archaeon | reverse complement strand
GACATCCTGGAAGCTCAACTACATCAGAAACAAACCAACCATCTTCATCTTGCTCAACAACTACATTAAACGTCGTCATAAAAAACAATATCATCAAAACTATTTAAATGTTTTTAGTTCTATTAAAATTAAATCCAACAGTTTTCGCAATCATTTGTTTTAACTGTTTTGAATTTGGCCAGTCTAAGCTTTGTCCGGAATAGATTTTTCAAAACCGAAAATTAGTTATTCTAAAGAAAATTAGATTGGATATGTTACAACAAATTATCCAATCTAATTATAATTCTGAATTAGAAAGAGAACTACTTAATCTTTTCCATTCTGCAAACTTGCCGCTGCATTTTAATCACAAGGGAAATAAACAATTCACAAATTATCAGAGAATTTCTTTAATCATCATTTTCCGTCGAGAAAATAAGTCAATTAGAGATTTTCTTGACTGGCTGAAAGAAAGCAAATGGATTTCTTGGCTAGGATTAAAAAGAATTCCAGGAAAAAGCACGTTGCATGATTGGCTGAATTTATTTGATACTAAATTAATAAGGGAGTTGATTAATTTTTCAATCGATAAAACAAATTTAAAGGTTACTGCTATCGATGGTTCAGGAGTAGATACAAATTTTAAATCATCTTATTATAAAAAAAGATTAAATGATTTTGGAAAGGAAACAAAAAATAATTATCATAAACTTGATATTATCGTCGATGTTTATAGAAAAAAACAGATTATTGATTATTCTTTTTTGCTTAAAAATCGCCACGACAGTTTCGTGGCTAAAAAATTATTAAAGAAAATAAAATTTAAGAAATGCAAAATTCTTGCTGATAAGGGTTATCCAAATTATGATTTCATTGAATTTTCAAAGATAAAACAGAATAATTTTATTTCTCCGCCGAAAAATTATGGTGAGAAATGCAGACACGATAATTTTAAACGGCGAAGAAAGATTGCAAATTTTGAATCAAACAAGAAGATTTATCGACGAAGAGTAATTGTTGAATGTGTTTTTTCTTCATTAAAGAGAAAACAACAATTAAAACTTAGGAGCAGACTAAGCTATATGAAAAAAAGAGAAATGGGCTGGCATATTTTGTTTTATAATATTAGAAGAAATATTGTTTTTGATGGAAATGAAGTTAAAGAAAATTTATCTTTTTATTTTTTAATTTTTGAGATTTATGTTATTCCGGACAAAGCT
>JAUYHR010000057.1 GCA_030689875.1 Nanobdellota archaeon | reverse complement strand
AACATCTTTTTTATTGCTTCTTTGAACTTTTGCAATTACTTTCTGAGTATATGGATTAAGAACATCTATCATTTGATTAGAACTTGATTTTACTTCTTTTCCATTTACAAAATTAAAATATTCCGTCACCATCTTTATGATTATAATGAAAAGCGTTATTTAAGTTTTTCGTAAATCTTCATTCCTTCAACAGAATCTTCAATGAGCGTGGGAGATTCGCAGACAATACTTATTTCTTTATCTTTTGGCAGATTTTTTAACAATTCTTCCCATTCTTTTTTTTCAGTTGTTCTATGATGTTTTTCGCCTTTTTCTCCATAAACAATCCCTGAAAAATGGCAGTGCCATTCTTTTTGTGGAAATAATTTTTTTATCTTTTCATAATCAACTTTTTTCTCTCTTGCAAGAATATGCGCAAAATCAATGCAAAAATCACAACCAGTTTCTTTAACCAAATTAGAAATTTCTTCTGGAGAACCAAAAACATTTATCTTTCCCATTGTTTCAGGAGAAATTTTTATTTTCCAATTATTTTTTTTAATATGCTCTAAAATTTCTTTAATTTGCTTTTTAATATTAGTATAAGTTTCTTCTCTACTTGTTTTACCATAATAGCCAGGATGAAAAACCACTCTTTTTACTCCAAGCTCTTCGCCGATTTCACAGCATTTTAAAATTCTCTTTTTGCTTGCTTCAATTTTTTCTTTCTCGCTGGAATTTAAATTAATAAAATAAGGCGCATGAATTGTCAGCTCAATTCCAAGCTCTTTTGCTTTTTCCCCGATTCGCTTAGCATCTTTTTTATCTTTTATGTAAGCGCTATAAGTAAAAGCAATTTCGCAAATCTTAAAACCAAGTTTTTTATATTGTTCTAAAACTTTTTCAGCATCTGCGACAGAACCTAATCCTGCTGGTCCGAATTTAATTGTCATTTTTTGATTTTCTTTTTTCCTTTCTCATCAAACTCCTACTAGTCACAACAGCAATAAATAAAAAACTAAACATCAAAGCATCATTTCTAATTATCAATCCAACAACTCCTCCAATTAATCCAATAAAAATCAACAAATTAAACCATTTTCTTCCGTCTTTTAATTCTTCTTTTGTATATTTTGCAAGAACATTTCCAATTGGAATTCCTAAAATTAAAACAATTGCGCCAATTAAAAGATTTAATATTTCCGTCATTTGATAAATTTCCCATTTAGCGAATGGATGAGAATTTCATGTTCTCTTTCATAACAATATTTAAGAAAGATTGTTTTTATATTTAAGTATGTACAAAAAATTTCTTGTTCTCGCAAGCAAGCAGGATGAAGCGGGAATGAACATCGCGACACAGCTTTCACAATTTAGAAAAGCTCCTGTTGCAGGAATTTTATCGCATGAAGAAAAATATTTTGATATTTATTTTGTTGATAATTCAATTTTATTTGAAGAAAATTTGAATCTTGATAAAATCAGCGAATATGATTTTGTAATTTTTGCGTCAAAACATAAATCAGAAAAACATGAAAAATCCCTGACAGTTCACGCTCCCGGAAATTTATCTTTTGAAGAGCCGAAATTCGGAGGCAAGAAAGGAAAAGTCTGCAAAGTTT
>JAUYHR010000055.1 GCA_030689875.1 Nanobdellota archaeon | reverse complement strand
TTTGATAAAAAATATTTTTCAACTTTTTTAATAACAGTTTCAGCTTTAGTTTTTACTACAGAAAAAATGAATGCAAAATTTGAAAAATGATCTTCAACATTTTTATTAAACAGCAAAGTATAATTTTTTTTGTAAGATATTTTCGTAAATTCTAAGTCTGAAACAAGCGCAAAATGTAATCTCATCAATTCTTGAGCATCCATCTGGTTGATTTATGGAAACTTTTATATAAATGCTTTTATGTTTTATCAATAAATAAAACAAAGAGGTATGAAAGATTAAATCAAAAAAACATTACTTTATTTCGATGTATTCTTATGAAGCAATAAAAATAGCAAGACCTTTTTTAGATTCTGAAGAAAAAAAGATTTTGAAAGCAATGAAAGTTTTCCCACAAAATTATAAGACTTTGATTTGCGTTGGCTGCGGACCGGCAGCATACTTTAATCTTGCGTTAAATAAAAAGCTGAAATATGTAGGTATAGACCCATGGATTACTCTCTTTAAACATATGATTAGGGCATTGTATATTAACAAAAAATTAGGCGCAGTATTCTTCAAAAGAAAAATAGACAGATTAAATGAGGTTCTGAACAAATTTCAAGGCCCTAAAATTTTCATTTTCACTTTTAACATTGCAAATTACATTCCTGATCTTGCAGAAAAATTATCAAAAATAGTTGACAAAAATGATTTAATTATCATTAGCACCTGGTCAAAAACTAAATCTGCACTTAATTTGAGAAAAGAGTATTTTACATACTTGAACAAACTTATTAATATGAACCGACCTTTTGATTATTCATTAAAGCTCAACTTAAACAAAATAACAAAAGAGTTAAATTTTCAATTTAAAAAAAAAATAATAAAGGACAAGTACAACACTTGTCTTTTTATCAAAGTTTTAGAAAATGAGTAAACTTATTCACAAACCTGTTTTTGAATCATGTAAAAAGTACAAAAATCGAGTTGCAATAGATCAAGAAGGAGAGAAAATTTCTTATGAAGAGCTTAGAACGTTATCTAATAAGTTTGCAAGCTTAATAAGTGAG
>JAUYHR010000044.1 GCA_030689875.1 Nanobdellota archaeon | reverse complement strand
TTGGGAGTAAGGGCTGGACATCTTACAAATGAGATTCTTTCGTTAGTTACAATGATTGGATTGATAACCATCGCTGGCTCAACCTATATGATAATGTATTCAGATAAAATTTATCCTTTCTTATCAAAATATTTATCAATTTTTGAAAGAAAAAAGGTTAAAGGAGAAATTACAAAAAAAGTTGATTATGAATATATTTTATTTGGAGAAAATAGAATTGGATTTTCAATAATGAAATCTTTTATGCACCTTAAGAAAAAATATTTAGTAGTTGATTTTAATCCTGAAAGAGTTAAAAGATTAAATTCTACAGGAATCAAATGCATATATGGTGATGTTTCAAATTCAGATTTTATTGATAATTTAAAAATAGAAAAAGCAAAAATAATAGTGTCTACTATTCCTGAAACTGAGAATAATCTTATGCTTTTAAATAAAATAAGAGAAAAAAACAAAGAGGTTATTATTATAGTAACTGCAAGACAAATATCGGACACTTATGACTTTTATAAAGCAGGGGCAAATTATGTAATACTTCCGCATTTTTTAGGAGGAGAATACACTGCAAGACTTATAGAAAGGGCAAAAGGAAATAAAAAAGAATATGAAATAGAAAAAAAGAAACAATTAAGTGAATTAAAAGAAAGATTAAAAGAAGGGCAGGAACATCCGCGTATAGAAAAAGATCACCAATAAATTTTTATATAAAAAACAGAATCTTATTTCTCTTCCTCGTCCTCGTTTATTTCGGTTCCGCCTTTTTTTTCAAATATGGAAACTATAAAGTTTAAACTTCTCATAATTAATTCAACGGCAACTATAAAGAAAATATACGGGCTTATTCCCATGAATAACTGCGGAATATCGGATGCTCTTGCTATTACTTCTTCTGAATTAAAAAATAAAGGTTCTGTGAGACCAATTGCTAAAAGCGTGAATGGAATAATTTTTGCCGTTTCTGCAGAAGCGCTTTCTCCGTATTTAGGAATGTAAGCGACAACTCTTAATACAGCGATGGTAAGCGCAGCAAGCAAAATAATTGAACTTGGTTCCATTCCTCTGGCTATGAATATCAGCAAGATAGCAAAAATCAGGAACCAAAAGAAAATTAATATTGGCAGAATAATAACATACTCTAAAAAGTAAAGGAATCCTGCAATTATTTTTGCGAAGAGAGGATGGTTAGTCCGATTATATTTATTTAAATTTAATCTAAGAATATTTTTTGTGGAAATAAAAATATGAAGCTTCCAGATAAAAATGACATAAATTGCAACAAGAATTGTTCTCAATAATAAATTAATGAAAATCTGAGTTTGAACCATAATCACCTCTGATAAATTTAAAGAAAATGAATATAAAAAGGTTTTGATTATATTCTTAGTTTTTCTAGTTCTGGCGCAACCTTATAAATTTTATCTACATTTTTTACGCAATCATAGATAGATTTTCCAGTGACTGAGTTGCATTTTCCTTCTCCAGATAAAATATTTTGAGATAGTTTATAATATTCTAAGAATTTCTCATTTAGTGATTCTTTAGGAATTTTTTTAATTTTAAGCAGTTTATCTGTTGGATACATGTTGCCTGATCCATAACGATAATAGTCAAAGTATCTTATTTCATCATCATCACGATCTTTAACAAATTCTATATGGCTTTGTAAATTGCCTTTCCATTCTTTGTTATTAAATTTCTTTATAAAAGACCTCCAACTTTCAAAAATCTCAAATGAATTTTTTAAATCTTTTTGTACTTCATTATAAACTTTTTCAAATGATTTATAGAAAAATTCTTCAATACTTTTTCCGTTAACTTTTATATCTTCTTTTTTTAACCAATCAGGAATCTCTTGATTTTGAAATAATTGAACCCCATATTCTTTATTTACTCTAAAACACACAGAGTTTAGGCTAAATTCTGGAGAAATAGGATAGGATTTAAGGAGAGATGCTTTATCGTGTAAAGGCTCTTTAAAATATTCGGGAAAAAGTAAGTTCATTCTTGACCAGGTAAAATCTTCCATAGTGAAATTCATTAAAATTTCTTAATAAAGATTATTGTTCTTTAATATGATTGATAAACTTTAAATATAATCTTTCTTTGATTGTTTCATGATAGACATCAGATTAATCAGGGAAAATCCTAAATTAGTTGAGAAAAATATAAAAAGAAAAGGACAGGATGAAAAATTAATTCTTTTAGATAAAGTGATAAAACTTGATGAAAATTGGAGGGCTGTAAAATTTGAAGCAGATAATTTAAGAAAAAACAGGAATGTTGTTTCTGAACAAATTAATCAGGCTAAGAAAAATAAAGACGAGAAAAAGGCCAGAGAGCTTATTCAAAAGGCAAAAAAAATCCCGGAAGAGATTGCAGAATTAGAGCAGAAAGAGAATAAATTAGCAGAAGAAATAAGGCAGATTATGAATCAAATTCCTAATTTTATCTCGCCAAAAGTTCCGGTTGGAAAAGATGCTTCTGAAAATGTTGAAATTAAAAAAGTTGGAAAGCTGGGCAAATTTGATTTTCCGGCAAAAAATCATGTTGAATTAACTGAAAATTTGGGCGTCGCTGATTTTGAATCATCTGCCAGAGTTTCCGGAAAAGGTTTTTATTATTTGAAAAATGAGCTGGCAATTTTAAATCAGGCTTTAATCAGGTATGCAATGGATTTTTTAAGAAAAAAGAAATACGAATATATTGAAACTCCGTTGCTGTTAAACGAAAAATCAATTTTTGCTTCAATGGATAAAACTGCAATAGAGCAGTCAGTTTATTCGGTTAAAGACGAGGATTTGAATTTAATCGGGACGGCAGAACAGTCTCTTTTGGCGATGCATTCGGGCGATGTTATTAATGAAGCTGAATTGCCCAAGAAATATTATTCTTATTCGATGTGTTTTAGAAAAGAAATCGGCGCTCACGGAATTAATGAAAAAGGATTATGGAGAACTCACCAGTTTAATAAAGTTGAACAATTTATTTTCTGCAAGCCAGAGGATTCTGAGAAGCTGTATGATGAATTATTAAAAAATTCTGAAGAAATTTTAAAAGGTTTGGAATTGCCTTACAGAGTTTTGGAAATTTGCACCGGAGATTTAGCTGATTGGAAATTTAGGTCTGCTGATTTAGAAGTTTGGAGACCGACGACAAAAGAATACGGGGAAGTTATGTCGTTGTCAAATTGCACAGATTATCAGGCAAGAAAATTAGATATAAAATGCATTGATAAAAAAGGAAACAGGCGGGTTCTTCATACGTTGAACGACACTGCAATGGCGACTTCAAGAATTTTAGTTTGTTTATTGGAAAATAATCAGCAAAAAGATGGCTCAATCAAGATTCCAAAAGTGTTGTGGAAATATACCGGATTCAAAAAAATTGAGAAAAAACAAAAATGAATAAAAATTTAGAAAAGACTGCTGGTGAAAATTTGCTTGTTTTAACACAACGAGAAAGGGGATATGGAATTGCTAAAATAAATTTGTCTTCAATATCTCATAAAATAGGATATAGGGCGGCTAAACTGAAATATAATGTCTCTTATTGTTTTTCTAAGGCATGTGAATTTATTGGAGAGAAAATTATGGAAAGACGTTATCTTAAATTGCAGGGTCTTCCTTCAGAGGAATATAATTAAGAGCTTAGAAAGTTTTAAAAGTTATTCTTAATATGGATATTGATATTATCTCTGCCTCGGTAGTTTAGTGGCTAGAACACAACCCTGTCACGGTTGAGGTCCGAGTTCGATTCTCGGTCGGGGCGTTTATGGATGTGGCTGTAAGCCACATTAATATTTTTACGATAATCGAACGAGGGGACCGAGATTCGATTCCGAGCGACTTTGATTTAAATTAATCCCGAGCGACTTCGCGGAGGAGAAAATTTTACAATTAATAAAATTAAATAACCGAGCGAGGTCGGGAGCAGAAGGCATTTATAAAAAATAGAAATCGGGGTCGCGAGTAGGGAGGGGCGTTTTGAAAAATGTATTCGCAAATTAAGGAAAACCTTGGTTTTCATTCGGTTCGACGGGAGGTCGTGGGCGTTTTAACACCCATAAAAATTATAAACTCCTTTTTCTTTATTTTCTTATGACTAAACCTTTATTATGGATATTAGTTTCATTAATATTCGTTATTCTCATTTGGGGATTTATAGGCGGAAGCAAAGCAAAAGATATTGGAATAACATGTGATTTTGGAATTGGCGACGATGGAAAAGTCCTTTGCTGGAAATGGCATAAAAATGCTGTTGGAGAACTTCAAGAGGGATTAAGTTCTTTAGGAAAATCTATTGATGATAGCATTCAGAAATTGAATTAAATTTAGTTCTAAAAATTGTTTTTAAAACCTTTTTAGCAAAATATTAGTTTAGAAATATTTAAAAAGGGTATTTTATTCTGTGTTTTTATTAATTAAACGAGGTAAAAAAATGAAAAAAAATCCGATTGAAGAAATTGAGGAAAAAAAGGAAGACGAAGACCTTGAAGAAATTGAGGAAGAAGAGGACGACGCCCTTGAAGAGGACGATACTGACTTCTAACTTTCCTATTAATTTTTTCTTATGTCGAACAGAGGTGAGACATTTATGAAAAAATTTCCTATTTTTTCTTTTTTTCTTTTTTAATAACATTTATATACATTTTCAATCATATTTTTTTATGAAAATTTTAGAAACTATCTTAGTTATAATTTTTTTGATATTTATTGTTTCAATGTTATGGATTTATTGGTTTACCGGGTTTGGAGATGTTCAGCTGTCAAAACCGAAAATACAGGATTCAAATTTCAGCATGAATTTAACGTCCGATAATATGCAGTTTTATGAAAATCTTAGATATTCAGATTCAAAAATTTCTTATAGTATTGCAGACAAATGCACTTTGCAAAAAAGAGCAGACGCTGAAAGGGCTTTTGAAATTTTGGAAAATAAAACTATTTTAGATTTTTATAAAGTAAGTGATAATGAAGAAATTTTAATCACTTGTGAAAGCAGGCAAAAAATTAAAGAGGATTATTTTATTGCCGGTGAGGGCGGACCCGTGAATATTTCAAGAGCAGGGCAGTTTAATGTTATATTTAACGGGCAGGTTTTGCTGATAAGGCAGTCAGAGTGCCCAAATCCAAATATTGCTTTGCATGAAATTCTGCATGCATTAGGGTTTGGCCATTCCGCCAACGAGAACAATATAATGTATGAAATAAGCGAATGTTCGCAGACTCTTGGCGACGATATCCCGCGTTTTATAGACGAATTGTATTCTGTTCCAAGCCAGTCTGATTTAGCTTTTGAAGAAGTTGTTCCATTAATTCACGACGGCAAATATCTTGATTTGAATATGAGCGTTAAAAATATCGGTCTTAAAGATTCAGAAAAAGCTTTTGTTAATATTTATTTAGATAATGAAGTTTTTGAAAAAATAGAATTAAAAGAACTGAAAGTCGGGGCTGGAATGAAAATTACTATTCAAAATTTAAAATTGAAGACAACTAATTTTAATGAAATAAAGTTTATTATTGAAACTGATTTTGAAGAGCTTAACAAAGCAAATAATGAAGTTAGTTTTAACATAGAGGAGAAGTAAACTTCTCCTGAGTCCTCGCTTCGCTGTGGAGTCTCACTTATGTTCGACAAAGGAGAAATAGTTTCAAAATCAATCTATGACAATCTTTAAAAATTAGATAATTTATATTCTATTAATTCGAAAACCCGCTATGTCTAAAACATCAGGGAGTTGTTAGTTATTCTAAACGAATAACTTGAAGAATAGCGGGAGAATTCGAAGATATTAATCCCTCCATAGCTCAGTGGCTTAGAGCGCCTGGCTGTAGATAACTAAGGTGGATATTCCATTCAGGAAATTAAATGAAACCCTAAAAGCCAAAGGTTCAACAGAACCCGGGAGATCCCAAGTTCGATTCTTGGTGGGGGGATGAATTTTTAAAATGTATTCGTGAATATAGGAAAGAATAAGAATACATTTTCCATCAAGGATGGCGAATTATTTAAAAGCGGAAAGGAAAAGGTTTCGAAAGGAAAACCTTGGTTTTCATTCGGTTCGATGAAAACGGGGGGATTTTTTTATCAAAATATTTAAGAATAAACTCGTTTTTTGGATTTTTGAAGATTATAAATATTCAAAAATTAAATTTTTTATCATCCGCCCTTCTGCTCCGTCAAAAAGAAAGCTTGATTTGATGAAGCTTCATGAAGTTTTCCATCTCTTTCATAAAATCCCGCAGTTCTTGGAAGCGCGAATTTTCCTAAAATTCCCAACCTTGAATAAATTACATAATTAATCATCCTTTTTTCCCCAGCTTCTAATCTTTTAAACTGCCATTCTATTTTTTTGCTTTTCTCGTCAATTCTTGTTGGAACCTCTCTTCCAAAAACTTTTTTATATAAACTTAATATTGGCGGGATTCTTTCAACTATGAGCAGGTTTTCTATCTGCTTTCTTGCATCAATAAGCAAAGAAACTTTTAATGCAAATTCTCCGCCTTTTGATTTTACAAAAGTTACTCTTTTTTTTATTTTCAAATCAGTTTTTACATATTCTTTTACAAAAATAACAATTGCAACAATTAAAATAATAAAAATCAGAGGAAGAAACCAGTTTGTCTGGATTTTAACCGCTAAAGATTCTCCAGGTTTTAATTCTCTGTTCCAGGAATAAAATATTTTAGAGTTGTTTCTTTCAACATTATCCGGCTGTGGATTTACCGAAGTAAAAAGTCTTGAGATTATATTTTTCTGAACAGTTGTCTGCACAATTTCAGGAAGATTTCCATTATTGGATTTAGTAATTGTAGTTGCGCTTACAAAAAAACCCTGCTTTTCAGTCTCGGTTGTTATTGATTTTTTTTCTGCGAATTTCATAACTCCGTCAATATTTGCAGTTTTATCTTCTGCAGTTATTCCTGCTGTGAGAGTGTAAAACCCTGCTGTAAGCTGTTTGAATTTTTCTTTGTCAAGAGTTATTTCAAATTGTTTTGTTTCTTTTGAAGCTAATGAAAATGATTTATCAAGAGTAAAAAAATTAGATGAGAATTCTGCGTCCAGGTTTTCAAAATCAAAATTTATTTTATTTTTAATATAAATTTCCACGGAGCTTGATTCAGGGTCAAAATCTGCTGAGCCTATTTCAAACGCCTCGTTTAAGTTTATTACTTTTACATTCAATGCGCTTTTATATTCGGAGTTGTCTGAATCTTGAATAAAATAATCAAAGACTACTGGTCCTGTTCTTGCAACGTCGTATGGGGGGGAAACTATAAACTGAATTTTTTTTGTCTGTCCTGAGGTGATTGTGAATTTTTCTTTTGGAAGAGAGCCAGAGCCAAAAAAAGTGTAAATCATAAACTCGTCGGTGGGTCCGTTATTTTTTATAGATAAATCAAAAACAGCAGGCTTGTTCAAATCAATAATCATAACTTCATCTGAACTTTCTTTTTGAATTTCCAAATTAACTGCTGAAATTAACGGCAGGAACAATAATACTAAAATTAAGATTAAGCTAAAAGATAAAGATTTTCTCATTTTAAATTGAAAAGAGTGTTATATTTAAAGATTTCTATTAATGTTAATAATGATTTTATCTCTAATAAGTTTTATACTTTGCTTCATGCATTATTTTTCCTTTAAAAGCAGTATATTGTTTTGCAACTGATAATTGTTCTTCTGGAGAAAGGGATTTAATATATTGGACTTCTATAACGCCATCTTTATTTCTAAAAGAATACAAATCTGAAGATTTATTGTCTAATCCATCTCCTTTACTATCCCGGAAATTTGTGTCTGCATTAATCTCCAAAAAAGATCTATTTTCTTCAAAAATTATAGAATAATTCTTATCGGGAAAATCAATTTTGTATACCGATCCGGCATATTCTTTTTTATCCGGATGTTCATTGCAGAAATTCATAAAATCTTCGTGAAGAGATTTATTCACTTCATTATATTTTTTTAATTCAGATTTTTCTTCCACTTTTGCTTCTTTATTTTCTCCGCAAGAACTAATAATCAAACTTCCTGCAAGAAATAAAGTTGAAATGAGGTTTTTCATTTTTTATTTTTTTGTTTGATTTAATAATTTAATTAGTGCGCATTCAGCTTTATTATTTTGATTATCGGTCTTATTTAATCCAATTGCTAAACATGCATAGTTTTTTATTCCATAAATAATCGTATCATATCCCGCAACAGAAAGATTAACTTTCCATTTAGAATAAACTTCACAATTCTTTGCAAGAGGACAAAATAAATAATTAATTTTATCTGTCATTTTAGAAAACTCCTAATAAACTTCTTCTAATCCAAATAATCGTGCAAGCCAGTTGATGAATCTTTGCCACCAGTTTAATGATTTTCCTTCTTCGTCTGTTAAATCAATTGCAGGTTCTATTGTAATTCCTTCATCATCGTCTTCTGTACTGAAGAAAGTATCATCAACTGCATTGTCTGAAGCGTCTTCATCAATATTAAATTTGATTGTTAAACTTGCTGTGTTTCCCATTACGTCTGTTGCAGTGTAAACAACTGTGTATTCTTCGTCGTCGTCAAGGTCTAACAAAGCTGACCAAAATTCAAAGTTTGAGGTTTTTGTCATTGTTACATTTGCTGCGCCATCAAGACTGTATTTTAAAACAGCGTCTTCATTTGTAGAAACTTTGAATGTAACGTCGGTGTCATCTAATGTTTCATTGTTTAGCGGGCTGACAGCAGTAATTACCGGAGCTGTTAAATCATTTACAGTGAATGTAACTAAAGCATTTCCTAAATTTCCGGCAGTGTCGTTTGCCCAAACATTCCAGGTGTTTGAACCTTGAACAGGAACTAAACCTGAAAATAAATTTGATATTCCGTTATTACAAGATACTGCAGTAGAGTTTGTAACTCCGCCATCTAAAGAATACCAGCATTTATTTAAGTTTACGTCAGTTGGAACATAAGTAATATTAGTTGGAGCAGTTGTGTAAGTTTGTCCATTTATAGGACTTGAGATTGTTAGTGTTGGAGCAGTTGTGTCTGCGCTTATAGAAACTATTACTGTTCTTATTGCAGTTCCTAAATTTCCAGCTAAATCTGAAACGCTATAAGTTACTGTGTATGTTCCTAAAACAGCAGTATTAACATTATTTACAACTGAAATTTGTGAAGTTATAACTCCGTCAAGATTGTCTAATGCGGTTGCGCCAGCGTCAGTGTAAACGCTTCCAAGAGCAATAGTTATTGGATTAGTTCCTAAAATAGTAATTACCGGAGAAGTTGTGTCTACTGGATTTACTATTAATGTTAAATCTGCGCTTTCTAATCCTGCGCTTGTCTGAGCTGAAAATCTAAGCGTGAAAGTTCCTGGACCGAGAATGTTTGTGTCTAAAGTATGAGTTTTAGTCCATAAATGTGTAGAGCCGAATTGTGATCCCGGTTCATTCCATGATTGAAGTGTCCCTACTCCTACTGCTTCAAGTTTTTCTGAAGAGACAACTATATTATTATGTGAAGAGGCAGTCATTACAAGATTAAGCTGGGCTCCTTGAGGAACGGTCATTGAACTTGCGCTTGGGTCTGATTCAAAATCAAACCAAATTCCTGCAGAAACCATTGAAGCAAGAGCTAAGAAAAAAACTATTCCAAAAATTGCGCCAAATATATTTTTAGTTTTCATTTTATTTTTGTTCTTGTGTATCTTGTTTATTTGATTTACTTAAAGTATATTTTATTCCTAATGAACCCGTGTTCATTGAATTTTCTCCGAATACATGTCCAAATTCACCATAAACTGAAAGATTTTTTGAAGCATTATTTTTTTTAGCGAAAGGAGAATATTCTACGCCAGCGCCAACATATCCAGACATTTTTCTTTCTGTAGAATTATTTGTTTCATTATAACTTTGCACAGATGATTGATCTTTAACTCCATCAATTTCCATATATTCTTCGCCTGAGCTAGTCATTGTTTTTTTTGTTTCTTGTCCAATAAAACCCGCTTTAACAAATGCTTCTAAATTTGGAGAAGCAAGATATGAAAAAGCCAACCCTACACCAAGATCATTTGTAGTTTTAGTATTTTCTTTTATTTCTGTTCCTGTGCTTACAAAATACATTTTTGCGGGAACACTAACAACTTCTCTGAATCCGTCTTCTTGAGTTATATTTTCAAGAGATTTTGATGAATTTGAAAATGAAACATAAGGGCCTAAAAAAGATTTTTTTCCAAGTTGAACTTGAGGGTTAAGTTCTCCAACAAATCCATTTGGAAATGTAACTCCCGCTCCAACTTTTATTCTTCCGTTTAAGTTTGAAGGGTTTTTTTCTTTTGAATCTTCTTGTTTTCCATTTAAAAATGCGAAGTCTTTAAAGTCATAAGCTTTTCCTTTAATCAAATTACCATCTAAATAAATTCTTTCAGCTTTTTCAGAAGATAAATATTTTCTTCCTAAAGAATCTAATGCATCAATTCCTTCTTGATGAAGCTTTTGATCAATAATTTCATTTTCATTTAAGTCAAGATGGAAAACTTGATTAGGTTTTCCTACCAAATATTCTACTGTTCTATCTAGAGGTTTAATGTCTTCATATATAACCATTCCATCTGCCGGGAAAATAACGCCGATTCTTTTTCCTTTTTTAATTTTTTCTTTTTCTTCATTAGTTAAAGTGTTTGCTGAATCAATAGGAAAATAAACAAAAGTTCCATTATCAGTTATAATTGTATGAAATCCTGCTGCTTGCGCTTCAGTAGCGTTAAGAGTTATAACTCCTCCACCTTCTCCTTTTTTTGCAAAAAGCTCTTCAATGCTTTTTTTGTCTTTTTCATCTGCACGATATTTTATTACATCAACATCTTGTCCTTCAACTTGCGCTTTTACGGGAGAATATACTAATCTTGGAATAAGTTCGTTATTGCCTCTCATAGTTGAGAAAGTTGGATAAACTCTTACTGTTTCTATAGAAGTTTTTTCTTTTCCAGATTCATCTTCAGTTCTATCTATAATAATATAACCGGGAACATCATAAGCATTAAGCATATCTTTCTGCAAAACTTTAGTTGCTGTTTCGCTTCCTTTTTCAGTTAATGTAGAAACTTGAGCATTTGCAATTAAAGGCGTTGCAATTAAACTTGCTCCAAGAGCAACTTTTTTTGCTCCATTCCAAATTTTTTTTGCTTTATTTAAAAACTTATTTTCTAAAGTCTTGTTTGTCATAATTTAATCCATGAAAAAGGGGTTTATAAATCTTTTGTTTCTGTTGTTATTATCAAGTTTATACATTGTTATGTCATTTCTTGCTGGTTGCTAAATATTTTTACCAACGGAGATTTATATATTTATCTGTTTAATAATTTGTATCTTTAAAAATTTCTTTAACTGCTATAAATTTTATTTTTCCAAATTTTGGCAAAATTTTAATTTTATTTTTGATAGCACTTAGATTCAGAACAGGGAGTTAATGGCTAAAGCCATACAGGAATAATGAAGTTTTTATTTCTAAATAATAAATTTTTAAATAACCTTTATTTATTAGTTAAGAATATGCGTGAGTAGTTCAGCGGTAGAACGCCTCGTTGCCAATGCGAAAGAACCAAGGTTCTGTCTTTCCTTTTAGAGAAGATAGAAAAGCAAAGACGAGGTAACCCGAGTTCGAATCTCGGCTCGCGCATTTATGGATTTGTAAAATCCATCGAGGTTGGCTAAATATTTTAAAACGGAAAGGAAAGGTTTCGAAAGGAAAACCTTGGTTTTCATTCGGTTCGAAGAGAGGTCTCGCGCATTTTTTATAAACTCATCCAAATAATCTTTTATAATTCTCTTCAATTATTCTTTCAACTTCAACTAACGGCAGAGCTTTTATTTCTGAAATTTTTTTATAGCTTTCAAGAACATTTGCAGGTTCATTTGGAAAAATTTTGTCTGGATGAAGATACGGCGAATCTGTTTCGCAGAATAATTGTTTAATTGGAGTTATCTCAATTATCTTTTGAAAATGTTCTGAGTGTTTGACATTTGCGGGGATTGAAAGATACCAATTATTTTTGATGATTTTATCAACTAAGTTCATATTTCCGCTAAAGCAGTGCATAATTATTTTATTATAATTTAATTTTTCCAACAGCTCTACGCATTCTTTTTCTGCTTTTCGCGAATGTATTATAATAGGAAGACCTAATTCT
>JAUYHR010000034.1 GCA_030689875.1 Nanobdellota archaeon | reverse complement strand
GAAGATTTAATTAAAAATCTAGAAGGTTTTGCAGAAAAATATCCTGCAAATGTTTATGTTGCGCCATTCAAAAACATGGACGCTAAAATTGCCTTAACAAAACTTGGAAAAATTGAAATTCTTGAAGAGTATGACGAAGTTGAAATAGAAAATTTCATAAATGGATTTTAATTAAAAATAAAAGAGCGAAACCGCAACGTTTAAATACTCATATGTTTTATGTTTTCATATGATAACTAAAACCATATTACAACATTCTAAGCACAAACATCATGAAAATTTCAGCGAAAATGAAATTTATGAAGCATACAAACTTTTTTTTGGAACTCTTGTTTCTGAACCAAGATTAAAAATTATTAATTTATTAAGAAAAGGCAAGAAAAATGTTTCTGAAATTATGAAAGAGTTGAAAATGGATCAAACAGCCGTGTCGCATAATTTAGCAAGATTAAAAATGTGCGGTTTTGTTTTAGACGAAATTAACGGCAAATTCAGATATTATAAATTAAATGAAGAAACAATCAAACCATTAATGTTCTTAATTGACAAGCACATGTCTAAAAATTGCATTCATATCTTGGAAAAAATGAAAAATGCTAAAAATAACTTGAAAGGAGGTAAAAAATGAAACTTGATACAAATAAGTTCTCTTTAGCCGCAGCAGGAACTATGGGAATTGTTTATATCGTGTGCATAATATTTATAGCATTATGGCCTGATTTTGCGTTGCAACTTTTTGGCTGGCTTGTACATTTAGTTAATGTTGATAAATTTGCAGGCGATGTGCAAATTACTTTAGTTGGAGCTATCTTCGGGCTTTTACAGATATTAGTGTATACTTATGTCGGAGCGCGAATATTTGGTTGGTTGCATAATAAATTTTTAAAGAACTAAATCCGTTTACTTTTATTATTCCGTTTTTTGATTTTCAAGGTTCAGGTAAACAAAAAATAAATGACAAATGAAAAAAACATATAAATGCAAAGAGTGTAATTTTAAATATAAAGAAAAAAAATTCGCTAAAAAATGCGAGGAATGGTGCAAGAAAAATCATTCATGTAATCTTGAAATAACTAAACATGCAATAAAATAAAATGACAAAAAAAATATATAACATTCAAGGAATGCACTGCGCTTCATGCGCAATGAATATAGAAAAAAGCGTAAGAAAATTGAAAAATATAAAATCCTGTTCAGTAAATTTTGCAAC
>JAUYHR010000022.1 GCA_030689875.1 Nanobdellota archaeon | reverse complement strand
CATGAGTCTTTTAATTTCTTCTTCAATTTCTTCGGGTGAATTATAAAAACAATAGTTATCTGGAATTAAAAAAGTTAAATCAGAAACTTTATAAGGAAAGTCAAAAGATTTCGAAAAAACATAATACTTTTTTCCTTGGCTATTTCCGGAAGAAAAAATGTATTTATTATAAACAGAATTAACGGCTCCAAGTTCATTAAATTCGTCGTTAAGACGGTTTTTTGTAGAAACGGATATTTCATTTCTGCCAAAATCACCTATAGAATTAGAATTAATGCAAAAATTATTTATCTTTGTATCGGTGCTAAATGTGATGCTTCCGTAAGAACTTTCGGCAAACCCTGCCTGAAGTGGGTCAACCAAAATGGAAATGCTTTTGGCAACTTCCGAATCTGTTTGAAAATTCTTTGTATCACCAACTTTTAAAGCTCCAAAAACTGATAAATATAAAATTACTCCACCGACAATAATTGCAAAAAGCCATACAAAATTAAATTGTCCTCTTTTTCCAAAATTCATCACTCGATAAAAACCAGCTTGTCGTAAAAATCTTTGCTAATCTTTAATCCTCCTTTTGAACTAACACAATAAGGATTGGAATTTTTAATAATTCTTTCTAAATCTATATGCTCAATATAATGGTATTCTAAACTTTCAGCATTCTCTGGGGGAATCAAAAATATATTCGCCTCGTATATAAAATAATCTTTAATTTTGTTATAATCTTCCAAAGACCCTGTAATTTCTAAACTTAAATTTCCAAAACAAACTTTTTCTATTTTTGAAGGCAAGTTTATTTCAAAGATTTTTTCGCTTGACTGTCCATTCCAAGAATCATCAACAGCTTTCTGCAAGTCCTGATAAAAAATTCCTACATCCGCTGTTCCGCCGATTTTTAAAAATTGTTTAACTGCAATAAAAGCAATAACAATAAAAACAACTATTAAAAAAATTGAAAAAATCATCCCAATTGGCATCCCTAGAGTCTGCTGACCTCGTGAGTTCACTTTCCACCTCATTAAAATAAAAGTTA
>JAUYHR010000083.1 GCA_030689875.1 Nanobdellota archaeon | reverse complement strand
TTTATCTGTTTCATGAATAAAAATAGTCGGATGATTTTCTGTTGATTCTGACATCAGGGAAATAATTTTATTTTTAGAATCTAGTATTAATTTTTTTATATTTGCGCAATTATCAATGATTGCCAAAACATAATCATTCGGCTGTGGTTGTTTTTTTGAATTAATAATAACATAATCACCGTCTTCAATATTTTGTCCGTTGACATTTGCTTTATTCATAGAATTACCCGATGCCTTAATAGCAAGTAGTCCGTCACCAGCTTTAATAATATTTTTTGATACTTTGATATATCCTTCTAAATTTTCTTCGGCAAAAATGTTTGCATCGCCGCAATTCGCAGAGCCTAAAACAGGAATTGCCAAAAACATTCCTTTTTGAGGTTCATCATTTTTTATTCTTTTTATTTCGCCAGTTTTTTTATCAATTTTAATAAAACCTTTTTCTTCAAGTTTTTTTAAATGATAGGAAATCGTAAAAGGGTGGGGTTCACCAACCAATCTGCCAATTTGCCTAAGTCCGTCTCGTTTTAGGTTTAATTTATCGGCGAAATTTAATATTTTTTGTTGAATTTGGTGCATATTTTTTTGATTTTTTTTATACTTTCAGTATAATCTCTCGCTTGACACTTGTCAAGTGTTTGACGCTTTACTAAAAATTTGACAATAATAACTACTTTTGCTAAAATTATGTAATAAATCCCAAAATCAAAACGGGGTCTAGTCGAACCCCGTTTGAAAATGTGCGGTCGTTATCCACACAAACCACTTTAATAATTAAAGGATAGCACATTTTCAAATTTTGGGGAATAAACATTAATCAAAGACACTTATGAGTATAACTATCGAAGAATATGAGTTCGAAGGGCCGTTTATATCAACAGATTCTTTAAAAAATCTTTCTGGTGTATATGTGATACATTACAAGAATAGTGAAGGAAAATATACACGTTTGGATGCTGGAGAATCTGAGGATATAAAGGATCGAGTTGAAAACCATGATAGAAAAAACTGTTGGAATAGAAATGCACACGGAGATATTACATTCTCAGCTTACTATTGTAATGAAAATGAAAGGATGAAACTTGAAAAAATAATTCGAAACGGTTCAAGTTTGCCCTGTGGGGAAATCTAATCATCTGTCCCGCCAATAAAATGGCGGGACTTTTGTTATAAATCGTTTTCGTAGCGGAGCGGAGAAAACACCTTATACCCCTCCATAATTAATGAAAAAGAAATTTGAAAATTTTTTAAAACAATTGGGCGATAGCCCAAAAAAGAAAAGGAATATTTCAGCTAACGTTTCGCTATATCCGAAGTTCTTTAGAGCGAAGCGAGAAAGAATTTGCGCGGAGGCTTCCGTGAAGCCGCAGCCGGATATAGCGTGTTATCGGATGTATTGCTCTTTTAGGCGTTAGCCTTTTGGCGAATAGCCAAAATAAAACAAATACTTTTAGGAAGCGGGGATGGTTTTTAGGCATCCCCATGTGGAAGCTCTATGCGTTAATAAGGTCTCTTTCGTGAGCGATTCGTCTGCGTTCATAAAAAT
>JAUYHR010000173.1 GCA_030689875.1 Nanobdellota archaeon | reverse complement strand
AACCATAATTTTAGAGTCTTTTTTATTTTTGAATTCTTTTTCTATTAATTTTTTTAGTGTTTCTATTTTTGGATGTTCTATTTTACTTTCTATTAATTTGTTTAATGATAGTATTGTTGCCTTGAATTCAGGAGAATTAACTAAAGTTTGAACTCCCTTGCTCTTTTTTTCAATAGCTTGTTTTTGTAGATTTTTTAAATATTCATTTAATCCTGAGAGAGTTTGTGTTTCTAATAACTCTAAAGCATGTGCTATTTTGATGGCTTGAGCACAAAGGGACATTCCAATCATTGCATTAAAATTTCCAGGTGAAACTTGGCTAGCTAGTCTTGCTTGGAGTTTTAGGAGAGTTATTTTGTTTGCTGATTCAAATAAGAGGTTGCGATTTTTCAATTGAGCTATTTTCGAGTCATATATTCTTTTAAGAAGAACTCTTATTTCAATAAAATCTTGTGGAAAAGGGACTTCATGCTTTTCAAATTCTAGTTCTTGTAAATATGGCTTCACATCTATGGAATCTCTTGTTCTGACTTCTAATTTTTCTACACCCAGATTTTCACAGATTTGGGAGACTCTATCTTTGTCAGAACCAGGCGATGCAGTTAGCCCCATAATTCTTTGATCCTTTGCTTGTTCTTTGTACGCTTTTGCTACATAATTATAATCATAATTTTTG
Organism: Nanobdellota archaeon; assembly: GCA_030689875.1. Lineage (GTDB taxonomy): Archaea > Nanobdellota > Nanobdellia > Pacearchaeales > GW2011-AR1 > JWKY01. The sequence goes on along the minus strand of JAUYHR010000173.1, from coordinate 648 downwards.
AGACATCTATGAGCTTCATCTATAACTAATAAGGAAACATCTACTAAACTGTATAGTTGACTTCTTAGGTCGTTTGCAATACAATTATGACTTATTAAACAGTTAGTAATAAAATTATGTTCCTTTTCTATTGTTAAGTCATATACTTCTTTTTTTTCATTAATTTCTTCTTTTTCTTTTATTTTTACCCATCTTATTGGTAGTTTTAAAAGTTTTTTTAATTTTAATGAATTTAGTCCATTTAATTCCATAGACAATTTTCTTAGATTATCTATAGAAAAACAAGAGAATTTGTAAGTCTCTGCTTTATTCCTATTTTCATTATAAATTTTTTTCATTAATTCAGATATTGGAAGAATCTCTTTTGAACGAGTTTCTGGTTTTTTAACATTGTTTAGAGTTTCAATTAATTTTTTACATTTTTCTTTATTAGGAGATATCTCTAAAAATTTTTGCAGATTTTTTCTACCAGAAAATCTAAATGTGAAAATTTTCGATTTCTTTATCTGTCTATTATTAATCAAACCATTATTAACTCTTTTTTCTATGTTTCCCAAGATTCCTAATCTTAAGAATAACCATTTTAATTCTTGTATAAACCTCTCAGATGCACTTGATATGGAAACATCATATTTTGAGGCACACCCA